>NZ_JBMDIY010000003.1:0-219566 GCF_057808895.1 Flavobacterium sp. FG68 | reverse complement strand
ATAATTTTCGGGTTTCTGATTCCTTGCGGATTTACATTGCAGATGCGACAGAACCAAAAATATTGATATTATATTTTCTTTTAGTAAAGCGATCTGCTTTTGTTTTTTTGAAACACCATTATGTTTCCATTTTATATAGCTTCCGTTATCTATCTCTAATACGCTGCACATTTGGGCTACCGAGTACTTCTTTTCGTTATTTTTTATAAAAGGATATAATACTAATTTTCCTTGGTATAGATAGGGAGATGCGTTTTTTAAAATCTCAAATCTAAGTTCTGATTCTTTAGATTTTTTTTCAAGTTCATAGGTAAATCTGTTGTCAGGATGTACTCTTACATTACCTGATCCAGGAAAACTTCCCGATCCAAATTCATGATACTCCTTACGCCAATGAGTAAGTAAACAGGTCGATATTCCGAGTTCATCTGCAAATTCTTTAAGACTGCTTTTTTCATAACTTAGCTTTACTGCATTTTCTTTGAAAACCCGGTCGTATTTTTTTCGATTTACTGCCATAAGATGATTCTTTGCGTTGTTTTTAACTACTTGAAAGACAAATTGGTATTTTGTTTTAAGAATATTCACAAAGAAACTTCGGAGAGTTTTTAGTCGCTAATCTGTTCAAACTTAAATACACCAGGTTTTATTTGACATAATTTTTAGTTGTTCAAAATACTTTGTGCAACAATTCTACGACAAAACTTAGACAGGTGAAATATATTAAAAGGTACTTTAACTTTTTGTGGCAAAATTCAAGGCAGCTCCAAAAATGATTTGCCACGATTCTGCCGTGAAACTTGGAAGTGGAGGTATAAAAGGATCAATTCCAAGCATCCTGATTAAGACAGCTTTCGTCGGTTTCCTCGTTCAGGGCTACAAGATTAATATCGCAAAGGAAAAGAAGTATTTCCATTATTTTAGTCTGGTATGCTTTCTCAGCAGAAAAATTTTCATATGAAAATGGTGTGTCGCTTCCTAATGGGAACATGTGGAAACATAACTCTTCAAAGGGCACATTCCGGTTAGGATTTAATGAAAGATAACCATATATCTTAGCAGGCAGATGAAAGGAACTCAAGGTCATAATTCGTTTTTTACTTTATATACGAAATTTTAGTTGAGTTAGTTTTTTAATGTTCCTTTATACAGCTGTGATGTCAGGGCTGAGGGTTCTGGCACATGTGACAGAATCCTTTTTTCGTTAATTAGTAGGACCACAGCAAATTAGGGGCTGGATTGGGCAGTTTAGGCAATAAGATATACTTTTTTTAATTATCGCAGAACGAACCAATTTGTTTTAAATGCCTTTCGGTCTGGTATTTATTAAAATTGTCCCATTTTGGAGGGATACTTGTTTTTTGTCCGTACATAGCATCCAGACAAGTGTTGTTGTCCTTGTATTTGTCATGTAAAACAGCTAAAATTTTAAAGAAAAATTCATCCAGCATGATGATGGATTCAAATTCTGATTTTAGTTTGCTGTAATTAGAATCTGAAGGATTTAATAGCTGCAGTAAATTTAAAAGTTCTTTCTTTTCTTCTTCATTGATTTCAGTGGCATAACCCATTTTTAAGGTTTTAAAGACCAGGTTATTCCAGACTTTGCTGTCATGTCCCCATTGCACATCAGGCAGGTTTAGGGAATGTTCGCAAATTAGAATAATAGAAAAAAGAACATCATTTAAATACGCCGCCGGGAATTCGTCAAAGCTTCTGAATTCGAAACCGCTCTGGTACATTTTTTCCTGATTAAAATCAAGCCCCACTTCCGAAAGCATTTCATATTCCATGTCGGCTTCAATCTGATCACGCCACCAGATGTTTTCTTCTTTTGCAAATTTCAGCAGTTTTCTAAAATTGTCGACCTTATAGGTCAGAATTTTACCTTTTGGCATTGATTTGTTATAAGTCCCAACACCTATGTAACGGGACATGGCATTTCGCATTGAACCCAAAGTGAATTTTTTGTCTAAACTGTACTTATCACTGATCACGCCCATAATATCAGGGCTTCCTAGAGTAGATATGAAAAAAGGCTCAAACCACTGTAATAGGTAGATGGCATTAGCATGTGTTTTTTCAAAATGATTGTAATCCACAATTCTGCTGTCTTCTGTTAATGACGGTAATGTGATATGAAAATGGTAGGTTCCGTTATTGAACAAAACCAGGTTTTCCTGATTGGTCATAAACATATTAAGGCCGTTGTTGTAATCCGGAAAATTTAATTTCCCGTTTAACACAGACGATTCGTTGATTTTATCCAAAAACAGTTTTTTGGTCGCTTTCAATTCTTTGCAGGAATCAATAATTGTTCTGTTTTCAAAATATTTGGTTACAAATTCAATGGAATCACCATCAAAATGCACAGATCCCATCGTTTTGTTTCTTTGGGTAATCATACTCTGAATGTTGTATGGCTGATCTTCAAGGAAAAGTTCCATGATCGATTTACCCAGATATTCCGGGTTTTCAATTGGTTCTGCGATCGTCTCACCGGCTTGCGTATCGATTATTTTTTTTACTGGCGATAATGTCTTGTGCTGATAATTGATATCGAGCTTTTCCAACGAATGACTGTTCATCATTCGGCTTACTTTATAGTTTTCAGTCAGGTTAAAAGCTTTTTTCAGCATAGGAGCCAGGCTTTCGGGTTTATAGCATTTTCTGTAATCAATACTATATTTCTCAAAGCCAATTTTTTCTTGTATAAATTCACCAGAAACTATTAGGGGTTCTTCAAACTGCATGTAGGTTTCGTTTTCCAATCCTATTCCCCAATAATATTTTTTTGTCTGATTGTCTTTCATTTATACTTATTTTCTTTTTTAAGGTTAATTATAATTTTTAAAGCATTATTTCATCTGAAGATACATATCCGGCCTGTTACCATTAGAGACAGGAAACCTATAACGGATTAAGCACGTTGCTGCCTCCATTATAAAAGTTTTCGTTTACTTTTAAAAATATAGGAATTTGTATTTTAGAAATTTTGCACTTTTTATCGAAGGAAAGAGCAAATAAGGAGTAAAATTTTGTAATAGGGTTACAAAATTACCAGTGTTATTAATCGATTTTGTATCAATAATTTAAGTAAGGTAACGGCTCAATCAAAACTTTTGCTGTTCTTGTTTTTTCTAAGTTGCAAAAGTAGTTTTTTATTATCGTATTTCCAAGTAGTTAACTCGTTGGTAATCAATATTTTTTTTGAATGTTTAACGATACGGGGAATTGCGTTTTTATTCGTGATAATAAAAAACATAAGAGGAATACAAATCATCATTCCACCAGTCTTTTCTCACTTCTGAAAAGTAATTGTAATTCAGTTTTCCTGCCTGCGACTGCAGCGGATATACGATAACGCCATTTTCGCGGTACGCTTTATGCAGCTCTGTTTCAGGAACTACAGGAACAATGTGTCCGGAGAGACCTTTTTCTCTTCTCTTGGCGCAGATTATTCCAATTCCGCCATGGGCATTTACCTTCTGCTGGATTTCTTCAGCTGTAAATATTCTTTCCCATCCAAAATTTGCTCCCCATTCTAAAAACCACTCATGTATGGCACTGGAATAGATGCGGTCTACGGTTTGTTTAAATACAGCTTCTACATCTTCTCCCTGTATAATTTTTTCAAGGGATTCGGGAGTCCACCAAACGGTTGGAAGATATACTTTAGCGAAATAGCAATAATCATAAGAGTATACATTGCAATAGGTGTCTTCTACAGTTCTTTGATATCTAAGACTTTTTTCAACGTCCAGTTTATCAATTATTCGGGCAATACTTTCTTTTTTACTCACGGCATCTGTCAGGTTCCTGAAGGGAATTGTAGAATCCATTAGCGGTTTCTCTTTCATTTCCATAGAATCCAGCCGCGATTGCAGGTCTGGTAACAAATTGGCTTTCTTAATCTGAATATTCGATAGTGTATGATCATCTAAAGGTAACGGTGCTGCTGTTACAGTATATTTTTCCATCTTGACTGCTTAAAATTATTGACCTGACGCTGCTAAATGGATTAATTATACAGCGTAATTTGGTTAGCCAGCGGGTAAATGTAAGGATTTTAAGTTGTTAAAAAGTTTTAGGATAAGACAAATTTCAGAAAATTGTATGATTACTTTAATTGTTTTTTGGTCCTTTAAATACAAAAAAAGTATACCATTTAGTATGCCTTAGCTTTTGAAACTATGAGTACATTGCTAACGACAATTGTGGACAAAGATAAGGGTGCATTTTTGCACCCATAATTATTTTTTATAAAATCTCTTTTTTGAGAGGTAAATGATATTTTAAATTTGTCTTAACTTTTTGAGGCAGCAAAGGTATCAAGTCCGCTATACAGGAAGTATAATATGAAATGCGGCTCCTACATTTTCTTTTGCTTTTGAAAAAATTAATCCTTTATGATTTTCCACAATTTTCTTACCAATCGAGAGCCCAATACCGGTACCGGTATAAACTTCATTACTATGCAGCCTTTGAAAGATGGTAAAAATTTTATTTTCATACAGTTTATCGAAACCAATACCATTATCCTTAATTACTATTTCGTAATATTCTAAACTTTGATTCAGCACAGGATATTTTTTAATTTGTGTTTTCGAAATTTTGCGTGAACGGATATCTATTTTAGAAACTGAACCGTCATTTTTACAAAACTTAAGTGCATTACTAATCAGATTGTAAAAAAGCTGGTTCATTTGCAGGGAAACAGCATTAATAACGGGTAATTTCCCTAGTTTTATCTGGACATTATGCTCTTCTATCATTAATTCAAAATCAACGAGAATATTTTTGACAATTACATTTAGGTCAGTTGCTGCAAATTGACTGTCAATATTATTAAGATATGAATAGGCAAGCAAATCGCGAATAAGGGTATTCATTCTGGTGGAGGATTTACTTATTTTCTCCAATAACAGCATTGCCTCCTTTGAAATATTTTCATCCATTTCCAGTAATCTGCTGATAAACATCAGGATTTTGCGCAATGGTTCTTGTAAATCATGACTTGCCACATAAGCATATTCCTGTAACTGAACATTTGCATGATAAAGGTCTTTGATCGTGTTTTCCAGCTCGGTGTTAGAGCTTAATAAATCCGAGGTACGTTCCTGAACATTGGCTTCAAAACCGTCAGAAAGAACTTTTAATCTATTTTCAATAATCCTTCTTTCAGTAATATCTTCAATAGCCAGTAAAATTAATTGTTCCTTACTGGTTTCATTAGTAACCTGTCTGGCATTAAGCAGCATAATACTGTCCCCATAAGGCAAAAGGTTCACCGATATCTGGTAATCCTCCAGCTGTGTCTTTTCGGGAAGTACTTTTTCAAGCATGGCCCGCATCGGAATATTGTCAAAAAGGTGATTTTGTATTTCGTAAATTAGCTTTCCTGTGGCTTCTTCTTTGTCAATATTATATTTTTTTGAGAACGCCCTGTTGATATTTTTTATCCTTAAATTGGTATCAAGCACAACAATAGGTTCCCGAAGGGTAGCTACAATAGCTTCGGTATAATTTTTTGAAATATTAATTTGCTGCTGTTTGTTTAAAAGCTCCTGATTAATTTGCAAAAGTTCTTCGTTGCTGGATTGTAATTCTTCTTTTGAGGTTTCAAGTTCCTCATTTAGGCTTTGTAACTCTTCGCTTCCGCTGAGTAATTCCTCATTGGCGCTCTGCAGTTCCTCACTATAGGCTTCCTGTTCTTCGCTTATGGCATTTACATCATCGTGTATTCTGGCTAGTTCTTTCTCTAGTTGTGCAACTCTCTGCAAATTAGGACGCTCACGAATTTCTTCTTCAGAAAATTCCCCTGAAGGCAGATCTTCCCTTATGATAAAGCTTTTATAAAACAAGACTAAAAAATAAGGTTCAGTGGTATCTTCCAAAAGCTGAATTTCAATGGTAATTTCGCTGATTGTTCCCTTATTTTTAAGCTGAATACCTTCTTTTTTTATAAGAGCACCCGTTTCTTTGGCTTTATGAAAGGTATTTCGAAGTTCAAAAACCAGTCCATCGCGCGCCATTTTAAGTAAATTAAAAGTAGGCTTTCCTGTCGAGAGTTCTATAAAGTCGGTTATAGAGCCATTAATATGAACAATGTCCATTTGGTCATTTACTATTACGCTTGCCGGGGTATATCTTGAGAGCAATATAGCTTCGGCACTTTTTCTGAAATCTTCCTTGATAAGTTCCTTTCTCATAACGGCAGTTTTTGAATTTTTTAATTTATCATTGCTTCCCGTAATGGAATGTACAAATCTGCCTGAAACCTGTTTTCTTGTATAAATTTTTGCGGCTTTGTCAAATGGCTGGAAAAGCTCCGCGGCAGGAACAGCTGTTTCTGATTTTCCTAAAAGCAAAAATCCATTTTCTTTTAAAGCGTAATGAAAAGTTGCAAGTGATTTTTTCTGCAAAACAGAATCCATATAGATAAATACATTCCTACAGGTAATGAGATCCATTTTTGCAAAAGGAGGATCGGTCAAAAAATTATGAACGGCAAAAATGCACAGATCCCTAATTTGTCTTTTAATTTTATAACCATTTGTATTGGATGTAAAATATTTGGTCAGAATGGTTTCAGATATATTTCGCATTTGAGATTTTCTGTAAAACCCGATTCTGGCTTTGGCAATAGCCACTTCTGAGATATCGGATGCAAAAATCTGAATTTCTTTTCCCTCAAGGTTTTCGCCTAAATATTCATGAAGCGCAATAGCAATCGTATAGGCTTCTTCGCCGGTAGAACAGCCTGCAATCCAGATTCGTATTGAATTTCCTTCAGTTACTCTTCCAGTCAGTAAGGGAAAAACTTTTTCTCTCATGATCTGAAATATTTTAGTGTCCCTAAAAAATTCTGTAACCGGTATCAATAAGTCATTGAACAAATCCTCAGGGGCCAGTTTATTGCCCTGAAGTACTTTTAAATAATCCCTTAAAGTCAAAATTTTGTTCAAAGCCATTCTTCTTGCAATGCGTCGGCGTATAGTGGTTTGTTTATAATAGGTAAAATCTACTCCGCTGTGATGGCGTAGAATTTTGATAATTTCCTGAAATACATCTTCATTGTTCGGATCATTTTCGTTGCTCAATAAATCTCTGCTTTTTGAAAGGTCAATTAATTTCTGTACAATTTGTCCTGGTGATAACACATAATCGACAACCCCGGCATTTATTGCATTTTGCGGCATTTCGTTGTTTGAAGCTTCAGTATTTTGCGCAAAAGTAATACCGCCATGTTTTTTGATCGCTTTAAGTCCCAGTGTACCATCCGATCCATTTCCGGAAAGCAAGACGCCATAAGCCAAATCAAGGTGCACCTGGGCCAGCGAATTAAAAAAAACATCTATCGCCTGATTTTTTGTGTCTTTCTGGCGTGCACTTAACTTTAGGACCCCATCAAAAGAGGTAAGCATTTTATTCTCTGGAATGACATAAATATTGTTGGGGGCCAAATGAATATCGTCTGTGATTTCATTTATAGGAATTTTGGCCACACGCGAAAGTAGTTCAGTCAGCATGCTCTCATGCAGCGGATGCAAATGCTGTACAATAACATAGGCCATTTCAGAATCATAAGGAATTGCCTCAATAAACTGTCTAAAAGCTTCCAAACCACCTGCAGAAGCGCCAATACCAATGATGGGGAAATCTTGTCGGGTGGGCTTTGGCAAATTATTTTTCTGGGTATGCATGATTTTAATTTTTAAATAGTAAGTAACATGCATCGATGCATAATCTAAAAGGGTACCATCCTTTGAATGCTAAATTGTAAGCATAAAAGATTCAATTTTAGCATCTTGGAAGTTTTTTTTCCAGTCAGTTTCAATCACTTTTACGATTATTTTTTTTAAATCGCCAAAGGAAATCGGTTTTACAATGTACAAATTGGCTCCCAGTCCAAAAGTATTTCTCACCTCATCGATTGTTGTAGAAGTGGAATAAATGGCAATTATTGGAATATTTTTAAATCTGTCGTCTTCCCTGATTTTCTGTAAGGTTTCCAAACCAGATAATATGGGCATGTTAAGATCCAAAAAAATGATATCTGGGATATCAGTATTTTTATCCCCTAGGCGTGCGAGAAGCTCCGGACCATTTTTACAAAATACAACCGGAGAATTAAGATGAAGATCCGCTATAGCCTGAGCAAAAAATTCCCTGTCATCTTCATCATCATCAGTACATAAAATTCTTACATTCTCTTTAGTTTTCATCATTTGAAGCATTTATACCAAATGTAGTCTTTATTAAAGCGGCAGGGATAAATACAATTGGTTTACTTATGATTTATTACAAGAGTATCCTTTTATTTAGTTGTTATATTGAAAATAATCGCAGTATCATTGATAATTCTACTTATATATAGCTGATTTTAATATTTAATGATACGATTAATTTGATAAGTTTTATACTACTTTTTGTATTTGACATACCTTGATTTAGCTGGTGTTTCATTTTTCTAAATGCATCTGTGCCATGATTCTGCCACACATTAAATCGTCATTATTTATGAGTTTAAGTAAAAAACATTTTTAAAATCTTATTTCGTTTGAATTTTAAGGCCTTAATTTATGTATAAAAAATCTGTAATTGATTTTGCCTTTTTTTCACACGTTTATTCTTGCTTGGTTCATATAGGACTTCCTGAATTCCATTTTTTAGAACTATCACTTTATAAGGCTGATTCATTTTCTCTGTCAGATGATAAATCGTTAATGCTTCGGCCAAATCTTCATACCAAGAAGCTGTACTGTAGAGCGAAACAAAAGGTGTTTTTTGAATTGCTTTATAAACCTCTGGGGCATATGAAATTGCTATTGGTTTACCACTTGTAAAGAGTACAGTCTCCAGTAATGGATTGATTACGTTCTCCGAAGGCTCATTGTATTTATCCCAAACATTTTGTATAAAGGCTTTTGATCCTTCCCAAACATCTTTTTCATTCAGATGAGGAGTTAGATTTAGAACGCCATCCAGGACATGTGTAGCTTCATGAAGTAAAACGTAGATAATGGCATCCAGATTACCAGCTTCGATCGCAACCTGATATTGACTGTCTGTTGATTTTTCATAGCAGCTGTTTTCTTTCCAGGTTGTCCACTCAGAAATAGTCTGGTTAAGAATTTCAGCACGGAAAGTTATATTATACATTTTTACCGAATCAGATGTTTCGACAGGTGATGTAAGGGCAGTATTGGGCATATTATCCATAAAACTGATACTGTGCAGATGCTTTTTTAGAATTTTTTGATGTAATGGAGGCAGTATAGCAAAGGCATTGTTTAACTTCTCTCTTTCAATATCGGTTAATTTATGTTCAACAGGATCCATGCCTGCATTGCGAAATTTTTTAAAAACACTTTCCGGCGCAGGCCCAGTGCGTTCAGCCAATGCGCTAATATTCGAATTTTTAACTTGCTGTGCATTAATACACATTGCAGTTAAGAAGAAGCATAGAAAAGTATACACAAAATTTTTACTTGTCATTATTTTATTTTTTTCTGATTTTTTAAAGACTTTCTTCTGAAGCCTGAATGCTGAGGTATTTATTCTTAAAGCCAAATGGGGTTTCACTTGTTTTTATGAAAAAAAGACGGCTAAAATATGCTGGGTCTTCATACCCAAGGTCATATGCGATTTCTTTCGCACTTTTAGCAGTATGAACTAAAAGTCTTTTTGCTTCTAATATAATTCGGTTTTTGATAATTTCATTGGGTTGCGGCAGGTTCATCCGCTTAAATTTATGGGTCAGAGTCTTGGGTGCTATAGCAAGTATATCGGCATAGTCTGCTACACTATGTTTTTGTTTATAGTTTGCTTCAACCAATTGGGTGAAACGCCTGAAACATTCGAGATCATTGTGGTATTGCCCCAATACACCGTCTAGGTGCTGCAGTTTCCAGAGTCGGGTTGACTTAATGAAGATTTGTTTCAGATAAGTACGGATCATTTCTTCTTGAGAGGAATCTTTCAAAATAAATTCATCCTGCATCTGAACAAATAAATAATCGATAAATGCGGACTCGGTCTGAGGTACAGTCGTCATAGGCATATTATGAATATTATTGAACAGCAGTCCATCGCAGGCAACTTCTTCGTCATGAATTTGAATGCAGTAAAAATCACTGTTGTAAAATATAAAGAAGCCTTCTTGCTTACCGGTCTCTTCGATGCTCAGAACCTGATTGGGACTTATAAAAAAAAGAGAACTGCCTGAAGTATTGTATACTTTAAAATCTACCTTGATCTTAAAGTCTGCAGAAAGGTACAGTACTTTAATATATTCTTTGTAAGCTTCAGAATTGATCATTTCGAGGCTGTCATTATCTACTTTAAGCATACCTATTTTTTTCAGGCTTACATCAAAAACGTGTTCTTTCATTATCAATTCTTTTAAAAGCCGGTCTTTAAAAGACCGGCGATGATACTTATATTAGCTTCTAATCTTTATTTTTTACAAAGCATTTAATGAACTGCGACTATAAATTATTTTTTTGCAAACTTTTCAAGTTCTGTATTGAATTTTTCCATTTCCTCAATAAATAGTGCGTGTCCGCTGTTTTCAAACTTTACAATGTAGGAGTTTTTCAGACCTTTGTGCAATTGTTCTGCGAATACAAAATCACATAGCTTATCTTTAATTCCATGAAATATTGCTACAGGCACATTAATTTTTGATAAGACTGGACGTAAATCAAGATCACGTAATGCTATTATAGACTGCGTTGTTGCGTAAGGAGATGCATCAGAATTGATACTCGCGAGCCATTGAGACATAGTTGGTGAGATTGCATTTTCAGACGCCCCAAAGGCTTTACCAAAATCTTCAATCAACTGCTGTCTGTTTGTTCTTGTTGTATGTATTAATCCTGCAGCAGCTTCGTCAGTAGCACCATATGGAAAACCTTCACGTTGTTTCCACGAAGGTGCGGCAGCGGCAAAAAGTGCCAGTTTGCCTACATGTGCTCCATTGTATTTTGCCATATAATGTATGACAACTGCACCGCCCATAGAAAAACCACCCAGAATGGCATTGTTTATTTTAAGCTTATCTAATACGACTTTGATGTCATCTGAGAAAACATCAAAATCATATTTACCATAGGGTCTGTCAGATTTACCAAATCCTCTCATTGATATTCCGATTACCCTGAAACCTTTTTGAACAAAATATTGATATTGATATTCATACATTGCATCATTTAACGGCCATCCGTGTATTAATACAATAGGCTGTCCCTCCCCAAGGTCGGTTACATGAAGTTTTACATTTGGTTCAACTTCAATAAATTCTAATCTTCCGGCTGATGCAGGAACTCGTTTTGATTGAGCGGATACTGTGTTGCTAAAAGTAAAGATACATAAAAGGCTTAATGTTGAAATAAGTGTTTTCATTTTGTTTATTTTTAATTAGTTACTATTATTAATTATTTACAGTACAAAGATGGGGCAAACAGTAAGGCTTGAAAATGGATATTTGGAAGAGTGCATTGTACATTTTTCCCTATATCAAAAAAAGTCTCATTATGACAAAAACAACTCCTATTAAATTTGTAACTTTTAATAAATCAATGAAGTAAAATTTTAATATATAACCCCTTTATAAGCAAGTACCGAAGTACGATCCGTATAGGGAAATAAAAGTACTTATCGGATTAAAATCCCAGACATTCAAAAAAACACTTACAGCTTAAGAGTTAGATTGTTAATAAATATTTTTTGTAGTAAATTAAGATTTAACCTTATTACCATAACTTTTTGAGGACTGCTCGATATCATTGAGTAGATGTGCTAGTACAACTGCGTCGTCAAAAGTAGGTGCTGTTTTGGTTTTATTTCTTATATCAGCAGCTACTCTTTTGTAAATCTCCGCTACATTTCTAATTACCGGATTATCAGGCAGACCCTCGTGCATTTCATTTGGAATCGGCAGGGTTCGTAATTCTGTGTTTCCTCCTTGGGCTCCCCGAATTGTCAACGGGACAAACTGACCATGTCCAAGCGGCCCTGTTACCTGTATATCTCCTAGTGTTCCATTAATCTCCCACAAAAGGTTAGTGCCACTTGAAACGCCGCCGCGGTAATGAATAGAAATTGCAGCTCCACTTTTCAATTGGCCTATTACCATAATCTGGTCTTCAGAGGTCTTAGGTTTTATTTCACCAATATCAGTAATTTTTACTGTTGTGTAATTGTTTATCATTTTTGCTGTCAAAGTATCAAAACCGCCCAAAACTTTAGTTAAACCGGCCAATGTGTGCCCCAAGGGAATGGTCAGCATTGTAGCGCCGTTTGTTTTATCGTATAGATAATAGTTAGCCGAAATTGCTTCATCTGACCAAGGACCTCCCGAGCCTAGCAGTATAGTGGATAAAACCTTCCCTACATAGCCGTCTTTAATAAGGTGCACCAGATAAATCAATTCCGGTGATACAACCATTTGCGTCCCTACTGCTGCAACTACATTTTTCCGTGCCGCAATAGCTGCCAACTGCTTCGTTTCAGTAAGTCCGTTACCCAAGGGGTGTTCGCAGTACACATGTTTGCCTGCTTCAAGTGCAGCCTTTACAAGATCATAATGGTAAGGGACTTTTACAGTAATAACAACCAGCTCTATTTCGGCTGATGCAATTAAGGCATCTGGGTTTTCATAAGCGATTGGTATTTCTAGTACATCCGCAGCTTTTAAAGCGCTTTCATGAGTAGAATTGGCTACTCCGATAACCTCAAAGGTATCAGATAGATACCTTAATGCAGGAAGGTGTGACTTTGATGCCCACTGGCTGTCGGGGTTAAGCCCTATTATACCAACTTTTATTTTTTCTGTTTTCATTTATTTCTATTATATTGATTGTAAAATTAACAAGAACACTATAATTTTGTAGTGTACACAACCTATTGTATGTACATACAATTTTGTAAGTAATGACAAATAGAAAAGAAAATACCACAAATAACATCAATCGAAATTTTCTTTCAGATTGTAATCTCACCTACGCCGTACAACTAATGGGCGGAAGGTGGAAACTGCCAATTTTAATACGGTTAAGTAACGGTAAAAAACGTTTTGGGGAGCTTAAAAGGATCATCCCGAACATTACCGAAAGGATGCTGACATTACAGCTTCGCGAGCTGGAACGTGATGGATTGGTAATACGCACCGTGTATCATGAAGTGCCTCCGCGGGTTGAATATGAACTTACTCCTGTGAGCAGTGCTCTGATTCCTATCTGCCTGCAATTGGATGAGTGGGGGGCAAAGCACAAAGATGTTCATTTAGGAATTTCGTCAACACTCATTCCTTAATCATAAACATGCTGCAAAAACATAGGGGTAGGATGAATATAAAATCTACCAGAATCAAGACTCAAAGATTTAGGTTCGAAACTTTATAAAACAATAAGGAAAATTAAAATGGTCAATTATTCACTTGTATGTAATTATCCTAACAGAATAATCATAATTTAAGGTCTGGTTCCGTAACTTTAATTAATTTTCAACGATTCTATATGCTTTCCTTTAAACGTTAAAGTATAGGTAAGAATCACGGGACTCCCTGGAAAAGTTCCGGATACTTCTGCTTTTAAATTTCCTTTTTCAGCATCTCCTTCAAATTCAAGCGGTTTCATTGCCGTATTGTATTCCTTTGAGCTTTTTTCTATCCAGTTTTTTATTTCTGTTTTGCTGGTATAATTTTTTCCCTCGTCAAATACGATTGCAGTTTCTGAAAAGCAATCGGCAAAAGCCGAACTGTCAAAATTGTTTTGCGCTTTTACTAAGTCTTGTATTACTTCTGGTAAGTTCATAATGTATCTATTTTATGGTTACTAATGCTTATTTATTTTATTTACTTATTTACTATTATTTTATTGGACATATAGACCTCTTCTTTCAAGGTAACTATTACCTATATTAAAAATCAAATCGTTGGAATTGTTCCGCCATCGATTACATATTCTGTTCCTGTCAGGTAACCTGCTCTGGGTGACACCAAAAATCCAACGAGTTCTGCGACTTCTTCCGGTTTGGCTGGTCTTCCGTAAGGTATACCTCCCAAAGCTGTCATCACGCTTTTTTCAGCCTCTTCTATAGATATATTACTGCTTTCAGAAATACGCTCCATCATGCGTCTTGATGCTTCATTCATAATCCATCCTGGAGAAACGGTCAATACACGTACACCTTTTGGAGATACTTCTTTCGATAATCCTTTACTGTAATTAATAAGTCCGGCTTTTGCGGCAGCATACGGCAGCGTGGAATCATACAAAGGAAGTTTTCCCTGAATAGATGCTATGTGGATGATTACCCCGCTTTTACCTTCAAGCATTTGTGGAAGAACTGCCTTATCCAGACGAACTGGTGCCAGTAAGTTGGCTTGTATTGTTTCTTCCCAATCTGTATTGGTTAATGCAGCAAATCCTCCGCCAGGAGTTTCAGAACCTCCCAGATTGTTTACAAGGATATCTAACTTACCGAATCTCTCCAATACTTCAGAAGCAACTTTAGTAGCAGCTTCCGGTTTGCTTAAATCTGCAGAAATGAAATGCAGCTCTTTATCTGGTGTTTCAGGTTGGTTTCTTGCGCTGATAACTACCGTGGCACCGGCATTTTTTAAACGTTCGGCTATCGCTCTGCCAGCTCCTTTTGCCCCTCCTGTCACAAGCGCAATTTTGCCTGATAACTCGTTTTGATAATCTACTATTTGTTTCATGATAATTTCTTTTGTACAAATTTCAGAAGTATGCAACTTTCTCACAAGTACGGAATTACGATTCATATAGGGATGAATTTTTCCCCTATTGCACAAATCGTAACATACTAGTACTTTTACAATATGTATGAAAGAAAAACAATACCAAACTTAAACTGCGGACTTGACCTGATAGGGGAAGTATTATATGGTAAATGGAAGATACGTTTGCTTTGGTTTATTAACGAAGGCCATAAGAGACCAAGTGAATTGCAGCGTAAAATACCAGATGCTTCACGCAGGGTCCTGAACATCCAGTTGAACGAATTGGAAGAACATGAGCTCGTTGTTAGGAAAATATATCCTGTAGTGCCGCCAAAAGTAGAATACAGTCTCACTAAATTTGGCGAGAGCTTAATTCCAGTTATAGGTGCTTTAGGCCAATGGGGTGATCAGAATCAAGAGAGACTGAAATCTTTGATCATTAAAAAATTTCCCGGAGCAGCCGATACGGAATAAAATTAAGAATCTCTTAATTAATTTTGTTCAGCTAAAATTTATACTCTTTTATTCGTTTTTTCGATTTCCAATTCCTCTACAAATTTCCGTTTCTCTTTTCCTATACTTCTATTAATACATAAATTTTCTGTGCTGTCTATTTGTACAATTATTACATACCACAGCATTTGCAATTCCTCTATCATTATAAATAATTACAAATATCCCGAGCTGGTAGTTTGACAATTCCTAATGCTCTGCACTTTACGTATGATGCCTGATTTTGTCCTCTGTCACACCAAATCTAATTAAGGGAAAAATCTACAATAATAACTGCACTATATCCATTTTTAGAGAATCGGTCTTTACTGAATTTTGCTGCGGAGAATGAAAACGGTCATGTTGATTATTATTAATCACACGAGATATAGAATCATTCTCTAAGAATCAGTAAAAATTAAAAACTATTAGAAATGACAAAACATGAAAACCGCACATTGGGTGCATTTGAAAAAACGTTCTGGCTGTTGGATCAGATTGATTCTAAGGACTTTGCTTTGGCAGCAGAAGTAGAAGGAAGAGAATCGGCTGATGCATGGAGACTGGCCGTTAATCAGGTTCAGAAGAGACATCCCAATCTTTCAGCAAGAATTAGAATGGATGGATTTAAAAGACCTTTTATCGAACATGTTGACTCCTTAGTCATTCCACTGAAGGTCATAGAAATCGATAACGGTTTTAAATGGGAGCAAGCAGTCGAAAAGGAATTAGAAGTACGATTTAATACTGAAGAAGGACCACTTTTTAGAGTGATTGTATTACAAAAACCTGAAGATACTGTATTGATTTTAGCAGCCAATCATACATTGGCCGATGGATCTTCACTTATGTATTTATTCAGGGACTTACTGGAGGCAGTTACAGGCCAGATTCCGCAGGTATTAGCACCGCAAAAATCTAACGATGAAACACTTGGACTTCCTAAGGATATTGCTGTTGAAGATAACGAAACTTCAGAATATGTATTTAAAAAACCTGCTGCTGTTTCTCCTAAAGTTGAAAGTATTAAGTTTTCAAGCGAGCATACATCACAGCTTATAGAAAGATCAAGACTGGAGCAAACAACGGTGCATGGTGCAATTTGCGCTGCTGTGGTTATTGCAGGAAGAAAACTTCGCCAAGAGTGGGATGACAAAAAAATTGAATTAATTTCTCCTATCTGCACACGAAAAGCGCTTCAACTAGATGACAACTGCGGGTTGAATATTACGACTCATCCCGTTTATTTTGAGCCAGAAGAAAAGCAATCTTTCTGGGATATAGCCAGATTGGCAAAATCAGGTCTAAATGGAACAGAAACAAAAGAACATGTAGAGAATTATCTTGGTTTTTTCAGAACGCTGACTTTCAACAGTGCAGATATCCAAAAAATGGTAGATATATTAAAAGAAGCATTCAATCACCAAATAATGGTTACTAATCTGGTAAAGGTGAAATATAAAACTGATTTTGGAAAGCTCAAACTTAAATCTGTATATGGCCCAATGGTTCGTTCAGGAAAGGGCTTGGAGCAGACCATTGGGGCGATTAGTACCAACGGTAATCTTTGTCTCACAAATACCAGCGACACACTTATTGCAGGTTTATTAGAAGAAATGCAGATGCTTATGGCAGAAGCCTGCAAATAGTATTTCAGGTAATCTAAGATGATTTAATTTTTAAGAAGCACCATATGATGCATAGATGTATCGTATGGTGTTATTTTATATACTTTTTTTGAACATACCAGGCAACCAATTTTGATTTGTTTTAAAGGAACCGGACATCGGTAAAAATAATTACGAATTTCATTTATTAAAATTACCAAAAATATAATAGAAGTTTAATCTTTTTGGAAAACTGCTGTATTAGTTTTTTAATTGATTCTTTAGAAGCAGAGCTGCAAATTCGAACCATATTTAGGGATTGGTAGATTTTGCTGTATTTGTAATTTTGGAAATACTAGTGTGCCACAATAATAAAATTGCTTCATTTAAAGCTTTTGTAAAAATAAAAATAACGCCCTTACATTCATTTATTCTGCAGGGCGTGATTCAATTAAAAAAATAATCTCTCGAATTTTAATTTGAGAAAGAAGCGTTTTTAAGTAATTTACTTCAGGGCTTGCAATAATTTTTAGGAATCCCAATGCAGTATAATTTTACCAATATGGCTGCCTTCTTCCATGCATTGATGAGCGCTTATAGGATTCTGGTACGAAAATGTTTTGTAAATAACGGGTTTGAATTTTCCATTTTCGATTAATGGCCAGATGTTTTGAAATACTTCTTTTGTTAATCGTTTTTTGTACTCATAATCTCTTGCGCGTAATGTACTTCCAGAGATTGTGATTCTTTTTACCATTAAATGCCAAATATCAAGTTTTACATCTTTTCCATTCTCCGCATTAATATGAATAAGTCTTCCATCTTCATTTAAGATATTGAGATTTTTTTGAAAATAAGGTCCCGCTATCATATCCAGAATGACATCGACACCTTTGCTTTTTAAAATTTCTTCGAAATTCTCTGTTTTATAATTAATAGAAAGATCAGCTCCTAATGCATCGCAATACTTCGCTTTTTCCTCTGATCCAACTGTAGTAAAAACTTTTGAGCCCAGAGCATGAGCAATTTGAATAGCCGTAATTCCGATACCGCTGCTGCCTCCGTGAACCAATAGAGATTCATGAGGTCTAAGATTTCCTCTCTCAAAAATATTAGACCAAACTGTAAATACCGTTTCAGGCAAACTTGCGGCTTCTACAAAATTTAAACCCTTAGGAATAGGCAGGCACTGACCTTCTTTAACAACAACATATTCAGCATAGCCGCCCCCGGCAAGAAGGGCACAAACATGATCTCCTATTTTCCAGTGCGTCACTTCTGGGCCACATGCTTTAATAATGCCAGATACTTCAAGACCAGGAATTTCATTAGAAGTACTACCTGGAGCAGCATATTTTCCCTGGCGTTGGAGAATATCACTTCTGTTAATACCAGATGCTTTTACCTGAATTAATACTTCATTTTTAGAAGGAATTAAATCAGGAACTTCAGTTAGCTGCAAAACTTCAGCACCTCCAAATTTTGTGATTGTAATAGCTTTCATAATCTAATTTTTTAAAAAGGTAGATTATATTTTCCCAATAGCGCTTTGTTCTCAATACTTTTTGCAAACAGCGGTGTTTCTTCATGGTTATGAGCATCAGAAGCATCCTGTCTTGCTTTTGCAGCTTCGGCTAAAGAAATTCCCTGTTCTTTGATGAAATCTAAAAATTCAGGAGTGGCAGTGGCATGAATGGTATTGGTAAATTTGGATGTTTTATCATCTATTTTATCTGCTTTTAATTCCCAAAGAACCTGAACCTTAGATCTTCCGCCTGCAGTAATAGTATCAGAAATTGAAAGCATTCGGCAATAATCAGCGCGATATTCATCAAAAATATAATGCTGTACCACAAGCGCTGTGCCTACATATTCTACATTGATAGACATAGGAATGCCTTCAAAATTAGAGGTTATTCCGGCAGCAATGTGGTTAACAGAGCAGCGTTGGTATTCAGCATCGGGGAGATTAAGCAGCCAGTCGGCTATATTGATCTTTTCAATAGGAGCATTCATTATTGCTGAAACAATTGATGCTGATAATGCATTTTCGGGTGTTTGTACGATTTCCATCTTTTCTATTTTTTAAATTAACTTATGTCAAAGTTCGATAATGTAAACCAATCGTGAAAATGATATATTTAGATTTAAACGATCGAAATTTTCGATTTAGAATTGTATTTTTACAAAAAATTAGATAAGATGGAACTTCGTCAATTAAAATACTTTGTCCGCGCGGCAGAACTTTTAAATTTTACTCAAGCAGCAGATGAATTGTTTATTACTCAAAGTACATTATCGCATCAAATAAAAGAGTTAGAAACGTCACTAAATGTATTTCTTTTCGATAGAATAGGAAGGCGGGTTAAACTAACGGAATCAGGAGAAATAATGCTGGAATACGCGCGAAAAACGATTCGTCAGGCTGAAGAAGGTAAACAGGTTTTAATAGATTTAAATAATCTGAAAACTGGAAAAATAATTATTGGATCCACGTATGGCCTTGTAAATTTACTGCTCCAATCGGTGATGGAATTTAATGAGGAATTTCCAGACATTCAGATTCAGATTGTATTGGGTTCTACGTCAGATTTAATGCAGAAAATACGTTCGTACGAAATTGATTGTATGCTTTCGTTTATGCCTTCCCCCCAGGATAATCAGTTTGATGCCATACCTCTTTTTTCTGCGAATCTTTCATTGATTCTTCATAAATCGCATCCGTGGAGTAAGCTTAAAAAAATTACATATAAAAAAATAGCAGAATTGCCTTTAGTGCTTCCATCGCAAAGTTACAGCATCCGAAATTTTCTGGACGAAACACTCCTAAAAAATAATATACAATTACAAGCAAAAATAGAGATCAATGATATTCATAGTTTGCTTGAACTGGTTAATACAAAAAAGTGGTGTACTATATTAATGAATACTTCCTTATTTGATTTTTCTGAACTTGTTGCAGTCCCAATTGACAGCAAGGATATTACTCGTAAAGCAACTATTATATTTCCTTCTGGAATTTATCGCAAAGCATCACTTGTACTTTTTCAAAATTTAATTATGAAAAAAATGGTAGTGCTTAATTTAGCTTAAAAAAAACAGATCACTTATAAAGTTTCGAACCTAAACACAGGGACGAGTCTTTGAGCTTTGCCAAACATTCATCTCTTTATACTGATGCAATAAAAACATAGTATACTATGTTTTTAGTGTTGTTTTGACCGGTGAAGAGGGAGATGGTTGGATCAAGCGTTTTTTTATGGACGAGCTTATTGGGAGCAGTCCTTTTTATTAGAGATCTTGTAAAGGCCCAATTGTCTTAATTCAGAAGTATCAGTTAATTACGGAAAACCGTAAGCTTTAGCTAGAAGCTTTCTTTATGTTTGCCTAAAACATAACTACTTAGCGATGACAAAAATACTATTTTATCTCATGCCGTTCTTTTTTATGGCATTTGGTGTTGAAGCGCAGAACGGTAAGCTCGTGGCAAGCTGCTGCGATTCAAAACCAAAAGAGGAGGGAAGATGCACAGGCAGTGCGTACTGCAGCGCGTGTTCCAACTGCAGCAGGTGTGCACATTGTTCCAGCGGTGGAAGCTGCGGGGGTATGCGCTTCGTATACGCAGCCTGTAAGATACGTAGCGCCGCGAAAAGTTTCTAAAAGCAGGTATGCATATTCATCGAAAAGCAGTGCGCCGGCTACTTTTGATTCAGAGGCGTCAGACAGATCCAAATCAAAGAACGTTTCCGCCGGTAAAAAAAAACGGCAGTTGCATACCGTTCTGAAGATATGCTGGGGGTAGATTCTGAAATTCTAAATCTTAGGGAGGGTCCCGGCACGAAATATGAAGTGCTTCACAAGGATGATCTCGTGAAAGTGATTGCCGTTGACGGCGAATGGCTTCAGGTGAAGGTGATCCAGTCGGGCAATTATGGCTTTGTAAACGCTAAGTTCGTATTTAAGGCTTAAAGAAAGGTCAAAACGTTTTGTGCTACAGATGGATGGAAAAGCTTGGCTTTATAAATGCAAACGTAGAGAAAACGTAGACGAAATTTAATAAAATAAGAGAAGTGTCATAAAAAAAATATTCAACAGCCTTCATGACGGAGAAAGAGGTTATCCGACCTTTATTTCGAGCCTCAATAAACACGGACTTTTACAAACTTCTCTAAGAACAGGCATCAGTAAGTGCACTCAAAAATACGATTTAAAATTTAATTTAATCTGGAATTTTTTTACCCAAAAGTAAAAATAAAACACTTCTTACTTTTTCTTCTAATGACGAACGCAAAATCGAAAAAGCTTTGGTAATTTGTGCTTCAACCGTTTTTATCGATACATCGAGATGTTCTGCAATTTCGATATTGGTTAAACCTTCTTTTTTACTTAAAATAAAAACCTCTTTGCATTTTGGAGGCAGGTTTTGAATTTCCTGATTTACCACATTCAGCACACGCTGAAAGGATTCTGAATCATCTTCCTGAATTACAGAATTTAAAGCGTCATAATACGATTTTTCAAGAGAGAACAAAGATTGGTTTTTTCGATACAAATCAATGAATTCGTTATAGACTAATTTGTAAAGGAAACTTTTTAAGGCATGATCCGGTTTTAATCTTGTGCGCTGCTCCCAAACTTTAATAAAAACATTCTGCACGATATCTTCGGCACTGTAAATATTTTTTACCAAACTATTGGCATATACACAAAGTTTATGATGATACGTATCGATAAGATAGGTGTAAGCGGTTTCATCTCCTTTGCTAAGAGACTCAATTAGTGTTGCGTTATCGTTATAATCATCACTTTTCATATAATCAAATATATAAATTAATAGTTTTTAAGACTAAAATTACAGATGTATTGGGGCAAATTTGGTCTTTTTTTCAATTTCTATTTGAAAATTATTACAAATAAAAAGTGCAAAAAAATGCAAAGATAAAAATGTTTACTATTCTATTTCTATCAAATTAGTGTAGTTTTTTTGAAGAAAAGACTTGTGTAAAATAAAAAAATCATCAAAATGAAAAAAACTTTATCAAATTGTTAGGGTTTTGTTTTTTTGCTTCGTAATAATATTAAAAACAAGTAAAATGACAGTGAAAAAGTCAGACCGACTAATCGTGAAATTCATAACAAATCAAGCTAGTCAGGACGAAATAGAAAAATTAACAGAATGGCTAAAAGAAGAAAAGAACCAAATTGTTTTTAATGATTTTGTGAAAACAAATTATGCCATAGAGTCCGATATGAATAGTTTTGATTCAACCGAAGTCAGAAAACAAATTTCAGAAAGGATTAAAAAAGAAAATAATGTTTTTCAGAAAAGAAAATTTTCATCGTATTATAAATATGCAGCTATTTTAATTGTCGCTTTTGGAAGTTTTTATTTCTATAAAAATTCAAATTTATTTCAGACTAAGGAAAATGTTGTCGTGCCAAGACAAGATGAAATTGTACTTCAATTAGGTAACGAATCGGCAGAAACAATTGATACTTCTGAAACACGAAATGTAACGGATAAAGAAGGCAATATTATTGGAAAACAAGAGAAAAACAGATTGGTCTATTCCAATACTTACTCAAATGGGAAATTGGTTTACAATACGTTGAAAATTCCATATGGAAAAAAATTCGAAGTTCAGTTATCAGACGGAACAATAGTTCATTTGAACGCCGGAACTTCATTGCGATATCCGGTTCAGTTTCTGAAAAATCAAAGCCGGCAGGTATATTTGACCGGTGAAGCTTATTTTGAAGTATCAAAAGACAAAGTGCATCCTTTTACTGTAAATACACAGGAAGTAGGTATTGAGGTTTTGGGAACTAAGTTTAATGTGAATTCGTATACAGAAGACTTAAATACAGATGTTGTTTTAGTAGAAGGAAAAGTATCGCTTTATAAGGATAAAAAAACAACCGAAAATCAAGTGTATTTGACTCCGGGGATAAAGGGTTCAAATTTACGAGGGCAACAAAAAATTGTGACAGAAGTTGTAAATACAGATTATTATACAGCTTGGATAAAAGGAAGTTTAGTGTTTAAAAATGCATCTTTTGAATCGATTATTAAAAAGCTGGAACGTCATTACAATGTCACTTTTATCAATAAAAATAAAGCACTTGGAAAAGAAGTTTTCAATGCCCGTTTTGACAATGAACCTATCGAAGTAGTTTTAAAATATTTCAGCGACAGTTATGCCATTGATTACAAGATAAATGAAGATCAAATTACAATTAAGTAGAAAAATTAAAAAGCAATAATCTAAAACCAGAAATCTAAAATAAAAAAATGCCTATGTAACAAAACCTTTAGAAAAAAGGATCGCTATTTAGAAAAAAACCGGAAAATGCGCCAACATTTCCCGGTAGAATAAAATGCGATCGGCAAACTAACCAATCACAATTAAAAACATTTAAAAGTATGAAAAAAGTATTGAACAAAATCAGGTTCGACAAGCCTTTTTTGAAATTTGATTTGAAGATGAAATTGACCACATTATTTTTATTGACCACTTTGACAGTGATGCAAGCGGGAGTAAGCTACTCGCAAAAAGCAAAATTGTCATTTAATGCCAGCTACATGACCGTTGGAAAAATAATTGAAAAAATTGAATATACCACTGATTATAGATTTGTTTATAATGTAAGATCGGTTGATTTAGATCGAAAAATAGACATCAGACTCAATGATGTATCTATGGAAACGATTTTAAATACGATTTTTAATAATACAGGAACTGATTTTAAAATCTCAGGATCTCATATTATTTTAACACCTAAAAAAGCTCCGGCACAAAAACCTGCTGTACTGCAAAAAGCAGCAGCAGACTTTATTGTAAAAGGTAAAGTTACAGATGAAAAAGGAAACCCTTTAGTAGGTGCTGCAATTTCTGACAATGGTTCAGGAAGAGGCGTTCAGACTGACTTTAACGGTGAATATCAAATTATTACTGTTAGCAGCGAAACTACATTAGCTTTTGCTTATCTGGGATTTGAGAGACAGGAAATTAAAGTTGCCGGAAGAAGCGTTATTAATGTTGTTCTTAAAGAGGAAACACAGCAGTTAGGCGAAATAGTATTAACCACAGGTTATCAAAACATCTCATCTGAACAAGCGACTGGATCTTTTTCTAGTTTAAAGGCAAAGGATTTTCAAGAACAGCGTTTGAGCAGTTTAAACAAAATTTTAGAAGGACGTATCGTTGGATATCAGGATGGCAAAATTCGTGGAACAACTTCTATGAATGGTTTAACAACTCCATTGTATGTAATTGACGGTTTTCCGATAGAAAACACAAAATATAATCAATATTTTGGTATAGAAGAAAATCTTCCGAATCTGAATTTAGAAGATATCGAAACTATTACAGTTTTAAAAGATGCGGCAGCTTCGTCTATTTACGGTGCACGTGCAGCAAATGGAGTTGTTGTAATTACTACTAAAAAAGCCAAAGCTGGAAAAACTAATATTTCATTTTCAAGCAATTTAACCGTAACTCCGTATAGAAATTACACCGGAAACCTTACTGATGCAGGTGATATTATAGGCTTGGAAAAAGGCTGGGCAGATGCAAACCCAAATTTAAAAGGTGCAAATGCAAGTACTTATGCACAATCTTTATTAAACAATGCCGCATTTACAAGTCAGGGAATGCAAACGCTGTTAAATGGTTATACCGGAAATATTTCGCAAACAGATATGAATAATCGTTTAGCTCAATTGGGTTCTCAAGATTATAAATATTATGATGATGTTGCAAAATATGCAAAACGAGATCAATATTTTATCCAGCATAACATAAGTTTAGGCAAAGCAACAGAATCAAATACATTTAATGCTTCGTTGACTTATAAAGGAAACAAATTTGAAGATAAATATTCTGATAATCAATTTGTTGGCTTGAATCTGAAAAACTCGACTGAAATTACAAGCTGGTTGACTTTAGATTTAGGAACTTATATCAATTATGGCGAAAGCAATACACAAACTTATAATCCTCTTACTCAGAAAGATTATAAAACTCAGATGTACAACCAATTAATAAATGACGACGGATCTAATTTTACTTCTACAGCAGCATCACGATACAATAATTTTACGCTTCAATCTATGAAGACTTACGGTCTTTACAATATGGATATTACGCCAATGGATGAATTAGGGCGAAATATAAATGAGACTAAAAACTTCCTGAACAGAACTTTTGCAAAGTTTAATGTAAAATTCAATAAAGCACTTATCTACAATGCAATGTTTCAGTACGAATATGGGTTTGATCGCGGCAGCTTATTAAGAGAAAAAGAATCTTATAATGTTAGAAGTGAAGTAAATGGTTTAGTAACTATTGATAGTAATAACAAAGCCGTTTATAATTTGCCTTATGGTGATATTTTAAAAGAAATAAATCAATTTTCTAATGCTTACAACTTCCGTCAGCAATTGAATTTTGATCAGATTTTTAATAATGTGCACGATGTTACCGCAATTGCAGGTATGGAAATTCGCCACTCAAAAATAGAATACGGAGATAAAACACGTTACGGCTGGGATGAACAAACTTTATCGTACGCACCAATTAATCAGGCAAATTTGCTAAAAGTTTACGGATCTGTTTTTGGAGGCTCTATGGGAATAAATGATTTCGCTGCAGATCGTGAATTGGTAAACCGTTACGTCTCTTTTTATACAACAGGAGGTTATACTTATGATAAAAAATATTCATTAACCGGAAGTTTGCGTTGGGATCGTTCTAACCTTTGGGGAACAAATAATAAATATCAAAATAAACCAACGTGGTCTACAGGAGCAGCGTGGAATATTGATAAAGAATCATTCTTTGCAGTCGATTGGATAAACTTACTTAAACTTCGTGCTTCATATGGTATTGGAGGAAATGTTGCCAAAGATGCTGCACCTTATTTAACAGCTTCTTATTATGCTAATCCAAATGTAGGCGGAAATCAGGGATATGTTAACCAAAGGCCAAATCCGGAATTGTCTTGGGAAAAAACAACAACAACTAATATTGGTGTCGATTTTTCATTCTTCAAAAATAGATTAAGCGGAACTTTTGATGTTTACAACAAAAAAGGACAAGATTTATTAGCAAACAGTAACGGAATCCCAACAGAAGGATTTGGTTATTCGACCTATAAAATAAACAATGGAGAAATGACCAACAAAGGTGTTGAAACCACTTTAAGAGGAACAATCGTAAAAACACCATCTTTCTCTTGGGACGCCTCAGTTTTATATGCTTATAATAAAAACAAAGTCGATTATGTAAAAGTAGAAGCTCCTGTATATTACCTGCAGTTAGATGTCCCATATGCGTATCCTAAAGTTGGTAATGATTACAATACAATTTACGGTTACAAATGGGCAGGTTTAAGTGACAAAGGTTTGCCTCAGGTTTATAATGCAAATGGCGAAAAAGTAATTTACAATCCGGCAGATTTAAATGCAATTCATGACTATGGTTCAACTGTTCCTACACACAGCGGATCATTTCATACGGCTGTAAACTACAAGAATTTCTCACTTTCGGCATTGTTTATCTACGAGCTAGGGCATAAAATTAGAAATACATTTTTACCAATGTTAGAGAACAATTATTCAGGACCATTAGGTAGTTATGTAACAGATATTACAACGGTAAACAAAAATATAGAAAACCGCTGGCAAAAACCAGGTGATGAAGCTTTTACCAATATACCTCGCGCGGTGTACGAGTACGAAGCTGACTTTACTTCGGATTCCCGTGATATTTATCGTTATGCAGATATTAATATTCTTGATGCCTCAAATATCAGATTAAGCAATATTTCTCTTGCCTATAATTTGCCTTCGTCTATTATAAAAAGAGTAAAATTACAAGATGTCCGCTTCAATCTGAATGCAGAGAATGTCTATACTTTCGCTAAAAGTAGAGATGCTAAATATCTTTTAAATGGGTTTCAATCTCCAAGTTTAGTTTTTGGTGTAAACATTAACTTCTAATTTTAAAAAACTACACTATGAAAAATATATATAAAAATATACTTTGCATTTTAGCACTAGGATTGGTTTTATCATCTTGTGATAATTATTTGGATGATGCGCCAAAAGGATCTAAAATTCCAACAACATTGGCAGATTACGAAGCTTTTATACGTGATGAATACACAAACCAAAGTGTAGATATTGCACAAGCTTCGACCTTGATTAACGATAAGTTTATAGATATAGCAACTCTGGCAGCGCAGCGTTTGACGAAAGCCAACTATATGTGGGATGAAACCGCAGATCGTATCCAGTTAAATCAGGCAGACGAAAGACAATATTATGGACAATATGCTGGTATTTCTACCTTTAACTTGATCATCGCAAATGCTTTAACAACAACAGAAGCAACAGAAGATCAAAAAAGAGTAGTTTGGGCAGAAGCAAAAATTTTGCGTGCAATGTCATATTATAATCTGGTTAATTTTTATGCAGATACTTATGTAGCATCAACTGCGGGAACAAAATTATCAGTGCCTTTAATTACAAGTGCCGATATTAATGCGCCCAGTAAACAAGTAACGATTCAGGAATTGTACGATTTTATTTTGACCGATGTAAAAGAAGCGTTGCCCTATTTGCCAAAAGTTTCTCAAACAGCTTTGCACCCTAATTTAGGAGCAGGTTATGCATTTTATTCCCGCGTTTATTTGCAAATGAATAATTATACAGAAGCTTTGAAATACGCTGATTTGGCTCTGGCTGAAAACAATAAACTATACGATTGGGTTGCCTATTATAATGCTAATAAAGCGATTATCGATATTCCTAATTCTTATACTGCGACGCCATCTCCAATGGGATTTGATTATGTAGAGAATTACACATTCCGTCATGGAGAAAGAACCTATTTATCTACAGAATATAGTATTCCGGTAGAACGCGCACAACGTTTTGAAGTTGGAGACGTTCGCTTTAAATCCCGTTGGAAATTGAGAACAGTTGGTGCAGATACCTATTACAGAAGAACCTTGTCCGGAATGTTTAATTACGGCGGAATCACAACTGTAGAAGTCTATTTGATTAAAGCAGAATGTCTGGCACGTGCAGGACAAATCAGTGATGCGTTGGACGTTTTAAATACAGTGCGTAAAACACGTATTGAACCATCCGCTTATCAGGATATTGTAACTACAGATAAGACAGCTGCTCTAAACGCTATTTTCAAAACGAAGTATAACGAACTTATCCTGACAATTATTCCTTTTGCAGATGCACGTCGTCTAAATGCTGAAGGCACTTATAAATTGAGTTTGTCAAAAACTGCCGATGGAATAAATTATTCATTAGCATCAGATTCTCATTTATGGACAATGCCATTTCCTCAAGGAGCTGTAAAAAATCCAGGAAACGGAACTATAACTCAAAATGTAGCAAAATAAAAACGTTAAAGCTTCCTGATTAGGACTTTCGAAAAGGAAGCTTTTACTTAAAATATCAATCAAAAATGAATAGAATTAAATTTAAAGTAATTGGATTATGCATTTGTTTATTTGCATTTTCCAACAATAGTCAGGCGCAAAAGAAAAAGCCTGCTGTTACAGCTGCAACTTCGTATAATCTTGAAGGAAATATAATAGGTCTTGAAGACGGAACGACCATAAAATTGATTCCCGGAGCAACACATTCATCAGAATCTGCAGTTGCAGAAACTACTCTTAAAGACGGCAGATTTACCTTTACAGGAAAATTAAATGAACCTCGTTTGTTTTATCTTGAGTTTGGAAAAAACAAAGGATACATTCCGGTTTTAATAGAAAATTCTAAAATAAAATTAACAGCTGAAGCCGAAGTTTTAAAACAAGAAGACGGAAAAATCAATTTTAAAAATGAAGTCATTTCAGGATCAAAATCTAATGATTATTTTAAAAAAGAAACAGCTTTTAGAGAAGAATTAAACAAAGATTACGAAGAATACCATAAAGGAAGTGAAGAAGTTGCAGAAGCATACGGAAAAGCTAGAGTTTCAGGAAACAAAAAACTGATGGATTCTATTGGAAATTCTCCTGCATGGAAATCTTTTGAAGCAAAAGAAAAAGCATTTTTTAAGAAAGTCGAAACAACAACAGCAGATTTAATTACAAGAAATAAAGCAACTTGGTGGGGACCGTTTTTTATGATCACTCAATACAGTTATTTCACACCGGACCAAAAGCCAATTTATGAGCAATTTTCTCCGGCAGCAAAGAAAAGTTACTACGGTCAATTGGTAGATAAAGATCTTAACCCGAAGTCTTTAATCGGAACAAGCATTGCCAATTTTGGTCTAAAAGACAAAGACGGAAAAGCCTATAATGTAAAAGACATTGTTGCAGGAAAAAAATACATTCTGATTGATTTTTGGGCATCTTGGTGTGGACCATGTCGTAAAGAAATTCCAAATTTAAAAACAGTTTATACAACTTATGCCGATAAAGGATTTGAAATTTTAAGTATCTCAATTGATAAAGACGAAAAAGCCTGGCAAAAAGCTTTAGTTCAGGAAAACATGCAATGGCACAATCTTCTGGATGACAATAAAGTAAGTAATGCATTTAATGTAAAAACAATTCCGGCAACCTATTTAGTAGATAGTAAAGGGGTAATTATTGGTGATAATTTAAGAGGTGCAGAATTAGAAGCAAAATTGAAAGAACTTTTGAAATCATAGTTGTCAATTAAAAATTGAGAATTAAAAACCAAATAACCACACAGCTATGTTTGCTTAAACAAGTGAAACGCCTTTTTTAAGCTTATATAACTATGTGTTAAAACAGACAAAGCATTCTTAAAAATAAAAAAATATCAAACATGAAACGTACAATCTTAAGATCAGGTTTATTAGCCTTAGCGCTAACAGCCACAATTAGTTCTTGTTCTAAAAAAGAAGGATTTACAATAAACGGAAATATTTCGGGGCAAAAAGACGGACTCGTTTATTTAGAATTTCTTGACGGAGATCAAAAAATAGTAAAAGACTCTACTAAAATCGTAGACGGCAAATTTACTTTTGCAGGAAAGGTAGACGAACCTTTGCGATATAGTGTTAAGCTAAAAGGACAGGAATTTGGGAAAGTTTTTGTATTGTCAAATGAAACTATAAATTTTGTTGGCCATAAAGACAGTATTTTTAATGCAAAATTGACCGGAGCAACTCAGGATTCAATTTATATGTCATATTATAAAAATGAATTTACAAAGATCCAGAAAATTGCAGGTCCTGTTTACAAAGCATCTGACTCTATAAGTCAAAATGGGAAAGTAAAACTAACTGCGGAGCAAAAAACAATGATGGACAAACGTTGGGCAGATTTACAAACGTTGGCAGATGATCTTACTTTTAAATTTATTAAATCTCATAAAGATCAGATTGCCGGAGCTTTAGTTCTTGACGATCGTTTGGTAACATATGGAACCCCGGAACAAGTAAAAGAATATTTTGCAGTTTTAAGCCCTGAAATTCAGAAATCGTATTTCGGTAAAAAAATAAAAGAAGGAATTGCACTTAACGATAAAACCGCTGTCGGCGTTGCAGCTCCAGAATTTTCTCAAACTGATGTAAACGGAAAAGCGGTCAAATTATCTGATTATAAAGGAAAATACGTTTTGATAGATTTCTGGGCAAGCTGGTGCGGTCCATGCCGAAAAGAAAATCCAAACGTGGTTGTCGCTTACAAAGCCTATCACGATAAAGGATTTGAAGTTTTAGGCGTTTCATTAGACGATAAAAAGAATCTTTGGCAAAAAGCAATCGAAAAAGACGGCTTAAGCTGGACGCACGTTTCTGACCTAAAAGGGTGGAAAAATGAGGTTGCCGTTTTATACGGAGTAAAACTAGTTCCAACCAATTACTTAATTGGACCTGACGGAAAAATAGTAGCTAAAAATCTAAGAGAAGAAGCACTTCAATCTAAACTAAAAGAAATTTTTAGTAAATCGTAAAAAGTAAAAGTAGCTGTCAAACTTTGTCAAAGTTTTAAACTTTGACAAAGTTACTTCACGCTAAAAAAAACATCTTAATCACAAAAAATGAAAAAATACATCTTCGTGGGCTATTGCTCACTAGCTTTCTGTACGCTTATTTCAGCGCAAAATAAATCAGTTAATTTTAAGAAAATCAAAGAATTGGGCGGAATTGAAGAGTATTTGTACCAACCAAACGGTATGAATGTTTTACTCTTGCAAGACAATGCTTCGCCAGTTGCAACGGTACAAATTGTGTATCGCGTAGGTTCTAAAAACGAGGTTTTAGGAAACACAGGATCAACGCATCTTTTAGAGCATTTAATGTTCAAAGGAACTCCAAGTTTCAATAAAAAAAATGGAACAACGATTACGGATGTTCTTCAAAATACGGGAGCGCAGCTCAACGCAACGACCTGGTTCGACAGAACCAATTATTTTGAAACATTACCGAGTGATAAAATCGCATTGGCATTACAAATTGAAGCCGACAGAATGCGTAATTCTTTATTATTGAAAGAAGATAAAGATGCTGAAATGACAGTCGTTCGAAACGAATTCGAACGCGGAGAAAACGATCCAAACAGTTTATTGGACAAAGAAATTTGGGCAGCTGCGTACATTGCGCATCCGTATCATCATTCTACAATTGGATGGAAATCTGATATTGAAAAAGCACCAATTGAAGTATTACGTAATTTCTACAACACTTATTATTGGCCGGATAATGCGACTTTGACCATTATTGGAGATTTCAAAAAAGAGAATGTTTTTGAATTGATCGAACAGTATTTTGGTAAAATCACAAAAGCACCAAACACAATGCCTCAGCCATATACCGAAGAACCGCAGCAATACGGACCTCGCAAAATTGTAGTTAAAAAGCCTGGAGAATTGGGCGTTGTAAACAAAGCATACAAAATTCCGGGAGCTTTACACGAAGATTTACCGGCTTTGAATATTCTGGCAGAAATTATAGGTTCAGGCCCATCAGCTATTTTAAACAAAACTTTTGTAGACACACGTTTGGGGATTTATGCGTATTCAAGCGCAACAAATTTTAAAGAAGTTGGACTTTTTACTATTGGAGTTGGTTTTCCTGCCACTTCAAAACAGGAAGATATCGATGCTAAAATTAGTGAGGTTGTAGCTAAAATTCAGAAAGATGGCGTTACACAGGAAGAAGTAAACCGTGTTGTAGCCAATATCAGTGCACAAACTATTTTGGCTCGTGACGGTTCTGGCGTAATCGCTTCCCAATTAAACGAAGCGATTGCAGCCGGAGATTGGACAGATTATGTAACAGGAGTTGAACGATTGAAAAAAGTAACGCCAGCAGATGTTTTGCGTGTTGCTCAAAAATATCTGGTTGAAGATCAGAGTACAACCGGATATTTTGTTCCGAAGCAAAATGGAGGTCAAAGTCAGGAATCGGCGCAAGCCAACAATTTTATGCCAGAGAACGGACCGTTTTATTACAGAGATCCAGAAAGCGGACATGATCATAAAGAAGCTTCTGAAGTTCATTTATCAGAAGAAAAAACTCCGAAAAAACTACTTATTTTAGAACATAAAAATACAATTGAGAAAACAGCTTCGGCTTACAAAAGAGAAAAAGTAGCCGGAATAGATGTAGTTTCAGTAAAAACATCAGCTAAAGATTTTGTGACTGTTGCAGCAAGTATTTCGCTAGGAAATTATGCCAATGAAAACAAAAATCTGGCAATTCCGTCTTTAACAGCTTCAATGTTGTCAAAAGGAACGACGCTGAATGATAAATTTAAATTCTCTGAAAAACTCCAAAAATTAGGTGTAAATATCAATGTGAATGCTTCTACAACTAAAGTAAATATTGGCTTTAAATGTCTGAAAAAAGATTTAGATCAAGTCATTACTTTATTAGCTGAAGAATTAAGAAGTCCATTATTTGATGGGAAAGAATTCGAAAATTTAAAGCAGCAATTTACAGGAAACATTCAGCAAAACCTGAATGATCCTGGAGAAAGGGGAAGTATTGCGTTGACACAAGCGATTTATCCAAAAGCAAATCCGAATCATGATTTAAGTGTTGAAGAAGATTTAACGAATGTAAAAAATGCCACTTTGGAAGAAGTAAAAGCGTTTCACAAAAAATATTTTGGACCAGCTTCAATGCATTTGGTGATTGTTGGCGATACTGAAGGCGCTAATTTGAATAATTCATTAAATAAATCTTTCAAAAACTGGAACGGTGGTGTAATTGAAAACATGAAGTTTGAAGAAGCTGTAAAAGCAAATTCAAAAACAGAAGTTATTACAATTCCGGAGAAACCAAGTGCCGAATTGTTTATCGGGCAATACACAGGTTTAAAAAGAACCGATGCAGACTATATTCCGTTTTACATTGGGAATTATACTTTAGGTGCTGGTTTTGCTGGTCGCTTGATGCAAACGGTTCGAGATAATGACGGTTTAACATACAATATTTCATCTGGAACGGGCGGAAATATTGCTACTGGCGGATATTGGATGGTAAATGCATCTTTTAACCCAACTTTATTCCAAAAAGGATTGGACGCAACGATGGTTCAGATCAAAAAATGGGTAAACGACGGAATTACTTTGGAAGAATTAGAAAACAAGAAAACCAATTTAATTGGAAGTTTTAAAGTTGGAATGGCAACCACAAACGGAATGACGAGAACAATTTTAGGTTTCGTAGAAAGAGGTTTGGAGCCAAGTTACATTGACCAATATCCAAAAGATATCGAAAAAGTTACCTTGAAACAAGTAAACGACGCCATCAAAAAGTATGTTCAGTTAGAGAAAATGATCATCATAAAAGCAGGTTCATTAGATAAAGAGGGGAATCCTTTGAAGTAATTTTTTAAGGAAGAAGTTAGAAGCAAGAGCTTAGAAGTTAGAAGGAAGATTGTAATTCTTTTTGCTTGAGCTGATTGTGCACATTTTTTGTCATGAAAACCTGAACCCGAAACAAAAACAATTTTAGTAGTTGTCTTTCATTTTTAGATCTGAATTAGTAAGCAATTTTTTGTGAAAGACCTAAAAGAGCTGTTTTGCCGACAGCTCTTTTTTTAAATCAAACTTAAATATCAAAATAAAAAAACAATGAAAAAAATGATCTTAGCCTTACTATTGCTTGTGAGTTGCAGTATGTTTGGACAAATGTATAATCCGGTAAAATGGACTACTTCTGTAGAAAAAATATCAGATAAAGAATATAGTTTAAAAGCCGAAGCTGTGATTCAGTCCGGATGGCATTTGTATGGGCAATATATAGAAGAAGGAGGACCATCGGCGACAGCTTTTTTGTTTAAAAATCCAAAAAATAACTTTGAATTAGTAGGCAAAACCACTGAAGCAAAAGGACATGAAGTAGTGGATAAAATCTTCAATATGAAAATTAAATATTTTGAAGACAAAGCCCTTTTTACGCAAAAAATAAAGTTCACCTCAGATCAAATTACAAACATTGCAGCTGAAGTTGGGTTTATGGTTTGTGACGACAGCAATTGTCTGCCGCCGTCATCTGAGGAATTATCTTTTAAAATTCCGAATTCAAAAAAAATGGCTTCAGCCGAAGAAATAACAACTATAAAAGATTCAGCTGTTACAAAAGAAAAAACGACTGTTAAAGCAACAGAAAAGGCAGAAACACAAATTGCAAATCCAGCTAAAAAGAAAGATTCAAGAGGATTAATCAGTATTTTTATTATTGCATTTTTATCTGGTTTTGCAGCTTTACTAACACCATGTGTTTTTCCGATGATTCCTATGACGGTGAGTTATTTTACCAAACAAAGCAAAACCAAAGGGGAAGGAATTAGAAACGCTTTGATTTACGGATTTTCAATCATTATCATTTATGTTTTATTGGGCTCGATTGTAACGGCCGTTTTTGGCGCCGATTCTCTGAACGCGCTTTCAACGAATGTTTGGTTCAATCTTATTTTCTTTATTTTATTGGTTGTTTTTGCCGTTTCTTTTTTGGGTGCTTTTGAAATTATGCTGCCAAATGCATTAGCAAACAAAGTCGATTCGCAGGCAGATAGAGGTGGATTAATTGGTATCTTCTTTATGGCTTTGGCATTGGCCATTGTTTCATTTTCTTGTACAGGCCCAATTGTTGGAACCTTATTAGTCGAAGCAGCTTCAAAAGGAGGGATCGCGCCAATTGTTGGAATGTTAGGATTTTCGACTGCAATTGCATTGCCATTTTCATTGTTTGCTGCATTTCCGGGTTGGCTAAACGCTTTGCCAAAATCCGGCGGATGGCTGAATACGGTAAAAGTGGTTTTAGGATTTTTAGAATTGGCTTTAGCTTTAAAATTCTTATCAAATGCTGATTTAGTTTTGCAATTGCATTGGCTGGAAAGAGAAGTATTTCTAACGATTTGGATTGCCGTTTTTGGAACTTTGGCTTTCTATTTATTCGGAAAAATAACATTACCGCACGATTCTCCTTTAAACCATATTTCAGTTGGAAGATTGGGTTTTGGATTAATTGTTTTATCCTTTACCATTTATCTGATTCCGGGGCTTTGGGGGGCGCCTTTAAAACTAATCAGCGGATTTGCACCTCCAATGCAATACAGTGAATCGCCGGACGGATTTGGTGCTTCTAAAAATGTTGGTGAAATAAAGCCGGCTTTACCGGAAGGCGCAGAATTTGGCCCGCAAAATATTATCACTTTTCATGATTATGATAAAGGAATGGAATTCGCGAAGAAAAACGGAAAACCGGTTTTGCTGGATTTTACAGGTTATGCATGCGTGAATTGCAGGAAAATGGAAGAATTGGTTTGGTCAGATCCAAAGATTTTAGGTGTTTTGAAAAATGAAGTCGTTTTGATTTCCTTGTATGTAGACGACAAAAAAGAGCTTCCGGAAAACGAACAATATGTTTCTGAAACAACGGGAAAAATGATTAAAACGGTTGGAAATAAATGGAGTGATTTACAAATCAAAACCTATAAAGCAAACGCACAGCCTTTTTATGTAATTGTAGATCAAAACAGCGCAAACTTAACAGAACCGTCAGCGTATAATCCTGATATTACGGCTTATTATAATTGGCTGAACACGGGAATCAAAAACTTTAAATCATAATTGTTTTTAGAAAAAATAGTCATGGAATCTATCATAGAAAAAACAATAACAACAGAATTGGAACAGTATTTTTCTAAATTCAGAGGAAATACAATTGGGGTTAATCATACTTTCAAATCGGTTTACGGGAAACAAAAACTACTTTACGCAGATTGGATTGCCAGCGGAAGATTATACTTTCCAATTGAAGAGATAATGCTCAATAAAATAGGTCCGATGATTGCTAACACGCATTCTTTTTCGAGTGAAACAGGCAAAGCATCTACCTATGCGTATCAAAATGCAAGAGCTTTAATCAAAAAACGTGTGAATGCCAATGATTCTGATTGTTTGATAACAACAGGAACTGGAATGACAGCAGCTTTATCAAAACTGCAACGCATTATGGGCCTTCGTTCTCCAGATAATATTTACAATGTAAAATTGCAATTTGACGAGGATAGACCTGTCGTTTTCATCACACACATGGAACATCATTCCAATCAGGTTCCGTGGTATGAAACCATTGCTGATGTTGTAGTCTTGCCTCCTGATGAAAACAATTTAGTTGATCCAAAAATATTGTCAGAAACACTTAAACAATATAATAATAGAAACCTGAAAATTGGTTCATTTACAGCTTGTTCGAATGTTACAGGAATTATAACCCCGTATCACGAATTAGCAAAAATTATGCATCAAAACGGGGGTTTTTGTTTTGTTGATTTTGCGGCATCGGCGCCTTACGTTTCCATTAATATGCATCCCGAAGATAAAGAGGAACAATTGGATGCCATTTTCTTTTCACCTCATAAATTTTTGGGCGGCCCTGGAACTTGTGGTGTTTTGGTTTTTAATGAAAAATTATATCGATCCAATTTTCCGGACAATCCAGGTGGCGGTAACGTAAAATATACCAATCCCTGGGGCGCATATCATTACAGTGATACTATAGAAGTAATGGAAGATGGCGGAACTCCGGGATTTCTGCAAGTCATAAGAACGGCTCTTTGTCTAGAGTTGAAAGAGCAAATGGGGATTGAAAACATGAAAAATAGAGAAAAGGAATTGCTGGATCTGTGTTATTCAAAACTTCAAAAAATAGAAGGGCTTTCCATTTTAGGCGACCTAAAAACAGAGCGAATTGGCTGTGTTTCTCTGACAATTCAAAACATTCATTATAATTTAATTGTACGGCTTTTAAATGACCGATTCGGAATTCAGGTTCGTGGAGGTTGGTCTTGTGCAAGTACATATGCACACTATTTATTTGACATTGGTGAAGAAGAATCTGAAGAAATAACAAAAGAACTTCTGCAAAAAAAATTAAGCAATAAACCAGGTTGGGTTCGCATTTCTTTGCATCCAACGATGACTAATGACGAACTTTTATTTATTTGTGATGCCATACAAAAAGTAGCTTTTTATTATAAACAATGGCAGGAAGATTATAGATATAATTCAGTAAATAACGAGTTCGAAAGTATTATAAATCAGGAGATAATTGCTCAGGATGTTAAGCTTTGGTTTTCTTTGCAATAAGGTGCACTAAAGATAAAAGGCATTATTTTTTCATAAAATTAGTGCCTTTTGGATGCATTTTAAAAGCTCACTTTCGAATACTTGGAAAAACGGATAAAATCTATCATCTCGATTTAAAACTTGTGCATAGATATGTTAATTTTCCAAAAAAGATTTCCTAAAGACACACTAATACAGCTTCGAATCTAATCCTCGAAGAACCTTATTTAGCTGGAGTTTTGCTTTTTAAAAGACCTTATGCGCCACAAACGTAGAGAGATAAAATATCTTTAAAACCGGTTTAACTTTTTATGGCAAAATTGGAGGCAGCTCCAAGGTGGATTTACAAAAAAAAAGAAAAAGTTAAGGTAATTAAAAAAAAAATATAGAATCAGCAATGAATGACATGATGAAAATTAAACTTTATAAATATTCGTATTCAGCTGTTTATTATTGATATTTTAAATAAACTAAAAAAGCAACCGATTGTAATAGTATAAATATTATATTTGTTTAAGTGTTTTTTAAACACTTAAATTTATTTCATGCTTTTTCACAATAAAAGTAATTGTAAAAAGGTCCAATAGAAGCAGATGTACTATTAAAATTGAAACAGATTGGCATGAGGCCATTGATTAATATAAAAATTTACTATCACTACCGGTATTAGAATTGTTTGGAATATAAGTAAAATATCTAGAAAATAATTATTTAAAATTATTAAGTATGTCACTAAAATTTTCTTTATTATCAATAATAATATGTTTTAGCAGTATACATAGTATTGCTCAATCTTATGAAAAAACAAATTTGGGGATAAAAACTTCGATTCACAATACTGTAGTAGAAATACAGTTTTATAGTCCTGAAATAATTCGGATTATAAAATATCCTGCTGGAAAAAAAATTGATAAAAAAAGCTTATCAGTTATAAAGGCTCCACAAAACACAAAGTTTACTATTAAAAAAAAAGATAGCATTATATCTTTGAAAAGCAAGAGTATTGAGGCCGTTTTGAATTTAGAAAATGGGAGGATATCTTATCAGACTTTTGATGGAAAGCCACTATTAAAGGAGAAAAAATCAGGAGCACTTTTTACAGATTTTAATGATTCAGGAATTAAAACTTACAGCGTAGCACAATCTTTTATTCTTGATAAAAAAGAGTTTATTTACGGATTGGGAATTCTGCAAAATGGAAAAATGTCTCAAAGAAATCAGAAAATCCGCATGGTACAGAATAACACCTGGGATTTTGTTACTTTTTTCCAGTCAGATAAAGGATATGGGCTTTTTTGGGATAATTACTCACCGACCGATTTTAGTGATACTGCTCAAGAAACCTCTTTTAAATCAGAAGTTGGTGATGGTATAGATTATTATTTTATGAAGGGCAATAATGCTGACGGCGTTATAGCCCAAATGCGGGATTTAACCGGTCAGGTGCCAATGTTTCCTAAATGGACTTTTGGCTTCTGGCAAAGCAAAGAGCGTTATAAAAGTCAAAATGAAACTGTTGAGGTAGTGAAAAAATATCGTGATCTGGGTGTTCCATTGGATGGTATTATTCAGGATTGGCAGTATTGGGGCGATAATTATCATTGGAATGGTATGAGTTTTTTAAATCCTGAATTTTCAAAACCCCAGCAAATGGTAGATGATATTCATAATTTGAATGCACATCTGCTTATTTCGATCTGGTCTTCCTTCGGTCCGAAAACACCACAATTTCAGGAAATGAAAGATAAAAATATGTTGATGGATTTTCAGACATGGCCGCAGTCAGCAAAAGATGTATGGCCGCCGGATATGAATTTTCCTTCAGGTGTACAGGTATATGATGCATATAATCCTGAAGCAAGAGACATTTATTGGAAATACCTTAACAAAGGCTTATTTTCTTTGGGCATTGACGGCTGGTGGATGGATTCTACAGAACCAGATCATTTAGATGTTAAGCCTGAAGACTTTGACAATAAAACATATTTAGGATCCTTTAGAAAGGTCAGAAATGCTTATCCTTTAATGAGTGTGGGAGGAGTTTATGACCATCAGCGCGCCACACCATCTGCAAAAAGGGTTTTTATCTTAACACGTTCAGCATTTGCCGGGCAGCAGCGCTATGGAGCTAATACATGGTCGGGGGATGTGAACTCTTCCTGGGAAAATCTACGAAATCAAATTCCTGCGGGATTAAATTTTTCTCTATGCGGCATTCCATACTGGAATAGTGATATTGGCGGTTTTTTTGCAGGTGCCTACAATAAAAATGGGAATATCGCTTCGGGATCTAAAAATTCATCGTACCAAGAACTATATTTAAGATGGCTGCAGTTTGGAGCATTTACCCCAATGATGCGTTCTCACGGCACAGATATACCGAGAGAAATATATCAGTTTGGACAAAAAGGAGAAACGATTTACGATGCTATTGAAAAAACAATTCATTTGCGTTATTCGTTATTGCCCTATATTTATTCAAATGCATGGAAAGTGACAAATGGACAGTCTAGCATGATGCGTGCTTTAGTGATGGATTTTGATCAAGATGAGAAAGCCAAAGATATCAGCAATGAATATTTATTTGGTCAGTCCATATTGGTAGCTCCTGTTGTTAGTGCACAGTATACGCCTGAAGTAATTATAAAAACTAATGAAGAGACAGGATGGAATAAAGAAAAAGACAAGAACAATCCTAAAAACCCAGATATAGACTTTAGACAGAAAAAATCAAAAAAGATATATCTTCCTGCCGGTACGCAATGGTACGACTTCTGGACTAATAATAAATACAATGGTGGTCAGGAAATTGAGAAGGAAGCAGGTATTGATGAAATTCCTTTATATATTAGGGCAGGCAGTATTATTCCTTTTGGACCTAAAGTACAATATGCTGATGAAAAGAAATGGGATAATCTTGAAATTAGAGTTTATGAAGGAGCGGATGGTATATTTACTCTTTATGAAGATGAAGGAGATAATTATAATTATGAAAAAGGAAAATATGCAACAATTACATTTAAGTGGAATAATTCAAAGAAGGTTTTAACAATTGAGCAGCAAAAGGGTGAGTTTATTGGAATGATAAAACAACGGCAGTTCAATGTTGTCAAAGTTTTCGAAAATCCTGGCCAGCAAAATAGTAATATTACTAAATTTAGTAAAGTTGTTGATTATACAGGAAATACAATTTCAGTAAAGATGTAAAAGGTTATGGTGAAAGCAAATTACTAAATAGATGACATTTTTAAATGTTCGTCTTCAGAAAATTTAAAAATGCCAACTAGTGAGGTTATAGCCTAATCTGTTTAATTTATAACGGCTTTTTATACTGAAAACAATCCCGCATTTATTAGGAACTGTGAGATTTACCTAGCAGTGTTTTTATATCATTTTTTTTTTTAGTATTATAGAATTATGCTAAAAAGTATATTACCCATGGAAGAGAATAAACATATTACGATCTACGATATTGCTGCCAGATTAAATCTGGCAACATCTACCATTTCAAGAGCTTTAAAGGATCACCATTCTATTAGTGATAAAACAAAAAAAAAGGTAAAAAAAACAGCCAAAGAAATGGGTTTTGTTCCCAATACTCTCGCAGCGGGATTAAGAGGAAATAAGACTAAAACAATCGGGGTTTTAATTCCGACTATTACACAGCCGTTTTTGTCATCTTTGATCAGCGGTATTGAAATTACCGCCCAGAAATTCAATCATACTGTTGTTATCATGCAGTCTCATGATTCGTATATTGAAGAGGTTAATATGGCTAAGTCATTATTTAGCAACAGGGTCAGCGGCGTTATCTGTTCTCTTTCAATGGAAACTCAAAACACATCGCATTTTTATCAATTTTCAAATAATAATATACCGCTTGTTTTTGTTGACCGGGTGCCTAAAGATTATAATACTTTCCGGATTGTTATTGATAATTATTCAGCAGGTTACAGAGCCACAAAGCACCTTATAGAACAAGGCTGTATGAGAATTGCTCATTTTACAGCCGGATCAGAATTGGGAAATCTCTACAGTGAAAGAAAAAGAGGTTATATAGAGGCATTAAAGGAGCATAATATACAAGTAGATGAAGAATTAATTATTAAATTGAATTCTGTTACTTATGAAGAGGGAGTAAGGGCAAGCCATGTTTTATTTGATTTAAAAGTAAAACCAGACGGATTATTTGCTCCTGGAGATATTCTCGGTGTCAGTGCTGTACAGACAGCCAAAAAAAGAAATATAAGAGTTCCCGAGGAATTTAAAGTTATAGGATTTAACGATGATTTAATTTCTAAAATCATTGAGCCTAATCTTTCCACTATAAATCATCCCGCTGAAAAAATGGGTAAAGCCGCTGCCGAAATCGTCATTAAGAGCCTTCGGGTACAAAACGTGGATGATGCCAAGGAGATTATATTTCTCAATACAGAGGTTTTGGCCAGAGAGTCGACAATGAAGAAATAATGAATCCGGCCTTACATTTTAGAATCATATATAACCATCAAATTGATGAGGAACAAACACAGTATGCCAATTTAATTGTAATTCAAATGATGAATTTTACGGTTTAAATCAGATTAATGATACTGATTTACAGCTGATTGATGTTTATTATTCTTTGTTTTCTAGGTCTAATACGTCGTTGGCTGTCGCTTTTTAGGAGTCGATAATAGCTTGTTTCCTTCTGGTCAAAAATGTTTCCTGTAAGTTAAATTTGTTAATATATTTTATAACAACCGATTGTTTTTCGATTAATTTAAAGGCCGTATTTCCTGTTATTTTTTTGGATCCACCTGTTTTTTTTGTTTTAAATTTGATTATTTTGTTATTTTAATATTATTTTTACTTCATTTTCTCGAGTTTTTACAATTTTTACTCTTTTTATTTATTTGTTAAATTTTATAAAAAATCATTTTATAATTAATAACAATCTTTCTCTTCGTAAATGTATTTTTGATATATGTTTATTTTTTTTGTATTAAAATTAATTTTTGTATTTTTTTTAGCTTATTATTTTTAGTAATTGTCAATAAAAATTAACACAACCGATTGTGTATATTTTGGATTTTGTTATATTTGTTTAAAATACACTTATTAACTAAACCAAAGTTTAAAATTAATTTAAATCAATTTTTATGACTAACTTTTTTGTTACAAGTAAGCAGAAGCATTTGAAATGCCTTTGTTTTTTGATGTTAATGCTGGCATTTTCATTTCAGGCGAATGCGCAGAGCACAATTACGGGTACTGTGTCAGATGCAAATGGCCCGATTCCTGGAGCTAATGTAAATTTAAAAGGAACAAAAAATGGGGTAAGCACTGGTTTTGACGGTACTTATTCTATCAATGTGCCTTCCAATGGTATTCTTATTTTCAGTTTTATAGGTTTAAAAAATAAAGAAGTTGCTGTTAACGGGCAGACCCGTATTAATGTAAGCCTTGAAGAAGATTCCGCACAATTAAAAGAAGTCGTTGTAATTGGGTACGGAACCCAGAGAAAAGAAGCGGTCACGGGATCTGTAGCTTCTCTTGGAGGCAGGGAATTAAATGAAGTTCCTGCAGCAAACGTAACTCAGGCATTACAAGGCAGACTTGCGGGTGTCGATTTAACGCAGACTTCGACAAAACCAGGAGCTGCAATGCAGATACGTATACGCGGAACCAGATCACTTACCGGTGATAATAATCCGCTGATTGTACTGGACGGGGTGCCATTTGCAGGTGAAATTGGAGATATTAATCCGGTTGATATTAAATCTGTTGATGTTTTAAAAGATGCGTCTGCAACTGCTATTTATGGTTCGAGAGGGGCCAATGGAGTTATATTAATTACAACAAATAAAGGACGCAGAAATCAAAAAGCTACTTTTACTTACAATGGATTTAGCGGTATCAAACAGGTTTTTGGTAAATATGATATGATGGATGCGGCTAAATTTGCAGCACTTCGTGATTATTCAACTTTATATACAGATGGTATTGATGAATCAAGAAACACCAATACAGACTGGCAGGATTTACTTTATGGAGCAGGAGAAATGATTAGTCATGATGTAAGCGTTTCAGGAGGCAGTGAGAACGGGGCTTATAATGCAGGTTTAGGATATTATAAAGAAGAGTCTGTTTTACCTGGCCAAAAATATGAACGTTTCAGCCTAAGAGCAGGTTTAGACCAGCAATTAGGAAGCGTTTTTCGTATGGGATTTAATACAAACAGCAACTACTCCGTTGTTAACGGAGATAACATTGGTACAGGGACTATTTTAGCAACCTCTCCTTTAGCAAATCCATATAATCCAGACGGATCATTGAAGAGAACCGTGAGAATGGGGGGAGATGAAAACTGGGTTTACACCAGAGAATCTATTAATAATCTGGGAGATTCTTATGTAAATCAAACCAGAGCTTTTAGTTCGTATAATAATATTTTTGCTGAAGTTAAAATACCGGGAGTTGAAGGTTTGAAATACCGTATGAATACCGGATTAAATTTACGTTTGTCCAATAGTGGTTACTATGAAGGGCAGGGGGTTTTTGATGTGAATCCGACAACTATCTCAAATGCATCCATTACGAACAAATTATCAACGCAATGGCTTATTGAAAATTTGATCACCTATGATAAAACTTTTGCAGAAAAGCATACTGTGAATTTTGTGGGATTGTATTCAAATGAGCAGTACACGGGAAATACATCACAGATCTCAAGAAACGGAATTACTTCTGATGCCTTTCAGTTTTACAACCTAGGTCAGAGTGAAGAAGAAGCAGTTATAAACCCCGCAAATCAGGATTATACTCAATGGGGTTTAAGTTCTTATATGGCTAGAGCAATGTATTCTTACGCTAATAAATACTTTATCTCAGGAACAATTCGTTCAGACGGTTCCTCCAGATTGTCGCAAGGAAATAAATGGGTAACCTATCCGGCTGTCTCTGCAGGGTGGACTGTTTCAAATGAATCTTTTATGAAAAATGTTTCATGGGTTAATTTAATAAAATTACGTGCAGGTTATGGTGAAACTTCAAATCAGGCCGTAGATCCATACTCTACTTTGGGAGCTTTAAGTACCAGACCTTATAATTTTGGAACTACAAATTCTACAGGTGTTTATGTTACAGGATTGCCTAATCCGGATTTAGGATGGGAGTATTCCAGAACATGGAATTACGGATTGGATTTTAGTCTTCTTAATAATCGTTTATCAGGTACCGTAGAATATTATAAAACAAACACAAAAGATTTGCTGCAAAGAGTAAACCTTCCGGCAACATCTGGTGTGAGCAGTTATGTGGCAAACGTGGGTGAAACTGAAAATAAAGGGTATGAGATTGCTTTAAACGGAGTTATTCTTGACAATCCAAAAGGCTTGAGCTGGACGGTTGGAGTTAATTTATATGCTAATCAAAATAAGTTAGTAAAACTTGCTTCGGGAGCACAAAGAGATGAGGCAAACTCATGGTTTGTAGGATATAATATCAACTCTATATACGATTATGAAAAAGTAGGAATCTGGCAGGAAGGCGATCCATACATGTCAATATTAGAACCTGGACCAACTGGCATAAACCAGCAAGGAACTGTAGTAGGATCTATTAAAGTAAAGTATACAGGAGATTTTAACCCTGACGGTTCACCAACACGTGCCATTAACACAAGCGACAGACAAATTATCGAGACAGATCCTGATTTTCAGGGAGGTTTTAATACGAACTTAACGTATAAAGGTTTTGATTTTTCTGCTGTTGGAGCTTTTAAAAGCGGTGGTGTTTTAATTAGTACACTTTACGGAGGAAACAGTTACTTAAATCTTCTTAACGGAAGAAGGACTAATGTTGATGTAGATTACTGGACACCGGATAACAGAGACGCTGAATTCCCTAATCCAAGAGGTATCAGAAGTAGTGATAATCCAAAATACATTTCGACAATGGGGTATTTTGATGCATCTTATGTAAAAATCAGAGCTTTAACCCTTGGCTATACTTTAGATCAGGAATTTATGAGAAATCTAGGTATCGAGAAACTGAGACTTTATTTTACAGCACAAAATCCGTTTGTACTTTTCTCTCCCTATAATAGAAAATCAGGAATGGATCCTGAAACGAATTCTTATGGAGATGAAAACCAGGCAGTAACTACTTCATATCAACGCAGGTTTTTGGTTATTGGAACAAATACTCCTTCTACAAGAAATTTTTTATTCGGACTTAATTTAACATTTTAATCAAGAAGAACTATGAAACGATATATTTTTAAAAAATTAATTATAGGATCAGCAGCTTTGTTCTGCTTCACGGGCTGCTCTGATATTTTGGAAGAAAAACCACATGATTTTTATGAACCGGGCTATTTCAAAACAGAACAGGGAGTTATACAGGGATTAACATCACATTACGCACATTTACGCTGGATATACGGACAGGCTTATTATTACAATTCGGTGCAGACCGGTACAGATGAAAATACATACGGGCAACAAGCCGACGGAAATTTTAAGGATCATGACTTATCTGGAGTTGGCGTTATAAATGCAGCCTCAAGCAGAGCTGACGTGGTATGGAATAATTCATATAATGATATCAATACCGCAAGCGGAATAATTGAAAATGGTGCCGCAGTAGGTATCGCCAGCAGTTTAATTGCGGAATCTAAATTCTTCAGAGCTTTTGATTATTTTTTATTAGTACAGAATTTTGGAGGCGTACCTTTAGATTTAGGAGCGGGAGAACTAAAGTTTAACAGCAGGCCTTCGAGATCTTCAAAACGAAACACGGTACCTGAGGTTTATACTAAAGCTATTTTTCCTGACTTAAAAGCAGCAGTAAATGAATTACCGGATGCACCAAGGCTAACAGGAACAGCAACTAAAACGCTGGCCCGTTTGATCTTGGCAAAAGCGTATCTGACATATGGATGGTGGTTGGAAAACCCAAACAATATCCCGACATATCCGGATACACCAAGAACAGACCCGGATGGACATAATGCGCAATGGTATTTTCAACAAGCTTACGACATTGCCTTGGACGGAATTAATAATCCGGGATCTTATGGCTTATTGCCTTATTATTATGATGTAAACTTAGGATCTAATGATCGTAATAAAGAAATAATGCTTTATGCAGACCATACAGAGGAAAGTGAATATTATAACGGGGCAAGCCTTACTTACGGAAGTGGCGGTTCGCCGGATAATTTTGCAGGCTGGATGGGAACATTTAATTATACGGCAATAAGAAGTAAAAATGCCTCCGGAGCTGCGGTTTCGACTGTACAAAGAGCAGCAGATCAGTTTTTAGGACGTCCGTGGGTGCGAATGGTGCCGCCTATCGAAGTCTTTACAAAAACATTTGCAGAGAAAACAAACGATTCAAGATACGACGGAACATTTGCAGCCGTTTACCGCGGAAACTGGAATTTACTTGGAACAGGATTAACCGACGTAGCAACATTATACAATGCTAACGGATTACCGGTAAAGCCAGGCGATGCCATCGTAACTTTTCTTAATGATGAACCCGCTACACCAATTACATATCCTGCCGGAGCAGGCGATAATGGTGTAGGTGCAGGTGTATTACCAGGCAGATCCGATTATGTGATTTCTCCAATGGGAATCAGCCGTATAGTATATCCTGGTTTATGGAAATTAGGACCATACCGTACCGATAATGCCGGAGGATTAGGACAGCCAAATGCCGGAAGTACAAGACCTTATCCCGTTGCTAAATTTTCAGAACTTTATTTTGTTGCGGCGGAAGCTGCAGTAAAAGGAGCTGCTGGTGCTACGAGTGCCAGAGACCTTATTAATGTAATTAGAGCTCGCGCAGGAAAATGGCGCTGGGATAATAATGGTAAAGTGGCTAAAACGGCGGACAACAGCACTTTTTTAACTAGTACAACTCCTGCAGTTATTGACATTAACTATATTTTAGCTGAACGTTCGCGTGAATACTACGGTGAAGGTTATCGCTGGTATGACCTGGTAAGAACTCAAAAATGGAATGAACTTGCCGGTCAGTATAGCATTGGCGGATCAAATTACGGACAGCACACACCGGAGGTGGTTACCAGAGACATAAAACCATATCATTATCTACGCCCTATTCCTCAAGGACAATTAGATGGTATGGAAATGAGTACTGCTGAAAAAGCAGCCTACCAAAATCCAGGCTACTAATTTAGGCTGTTTAGCAATTTAATTACAGTTTTAAGGGTTAATCTTACAGTTACCTTATACTGGTTTTAGGTTTGTTAGTGGAAGCCGAGGGGCATTCTCTCGGCTTTTTAATATTTCTAATAAATAAATAGTAAAACAAATGATTAAAAAAAATATTGTTTTTATAATAGTGACAGCATTTCTGTGTTTTTATAAAGGAACAGCACAGGGCGGTGCCCAGAAAAAAATGCAATCTAGAAAAACGGCTGTTTTTTCAAATGTCATTTACAACGGTGATGATCAAATTTATAAAAACACCCCATTAAAGTCAGATGAGTTTTATACACCAATTCTGCAAGGCTGCTATCCTGATCCTGCCATTACCAGGAAAGGGGATGATTATTATATGGTATGTTCCTCATTTGCGATGTTTCCCGGTGTCCCGATCTTTCATTCCAAAGACTTAGTAAACTGGACAGATTTAGGCGGTATTTTGAATAACGTTTCAGAATTTAATCCGCATGATACGGGAATCAGCGCTGGAGTTTATGCGCCCGGGATTACATATAATCCGCATAATGACACCTTTTATATGATTGTGACAGCATTTTCTGGCGGACTAGGAAATATTATTGTTAAGACAAAAGATCCTATGAAAGGCTGGGGAAGTCCTATTAAATTAGACTTTGGAGGTATTGATCCTTCCATATTTTTTGATGACAATGGCAAAAGTTATATTGTTCATAACGATGCACCGGATAAAGGAAAAGAATTGTATGAAGGTCATCGTGTAATTAAAATTTGGGAGTATGACCTCAATACAGATAAAGTAATTCGCGGTACCGATAAAATTATTGTCGACGGAGGTGTAGATCTTTCTAAAAAACCGATCTGGATTGAAGCACCGCATTTATATAAAAAAAACGGAAAATATTATTTAATGTGTGCTGAAGGCGGAACAGGAGACAATCACAGCGAAGTTATTTTTAGCAGCGATAATCCTAAAGGACCATTCAAACCATCATCAAATAACCCAATTCTTACCCAGCGTTATTTTCCAAAAGATAGAACCAATAAGGTAGACTGGGCTGGTCATGCTGATTTAATTCAGGGACCGGATAATAAATACTACGGCGTTTTCTTAGGCATTCGTCCTAATAATCAGAACAGAGTAAACACAGGAAGAGAAACTTTTATACTGCCTGCTGACTGGTCTGGAGATTTTCCTGTTTTTGAAAACGGATTAATTCCCCTGCAGCCAAAATTAAAAATGCCAGCCGGAGCTACAAATAAAACAGGAAAAGATGTTTTTTTTCCTAATGGTAATTTCACTTTTACCGAAAATTTCACCTCCAAAAAATTAGATTACAGATGGATTGGATTAAGAGGTCCGCGCGAAAACTTTATTTCACAGACTAAAAAAGGCTTAGAAATAACACCTTTTGAAGTAAACATTAAAGAAGTTAAACCAACTTCTACACTTTTTTACAGACAGCAGCACAACACATTTTCATTTACTGCCACAGTTGATTACAAACCGCAGTCAGAAAGGGATTTGGCTGGTATTGTCTGCCTTCAGAATGAACGTTTTAATTATGTATTTGGTATCACAAAAAAAGGAGATGATACTTTTATTTTATTGCAAAGAACAGAAAAAGGACAGTCAAAAATTATAGCAGGTTCTAAAATCAAAATAACAAATTCATTACGTCTGCAGGTAAAAGCCACCGGAGACAGTTATGAATTCAGCTATGCTGTCAATGGCATTGATTTTGAAAATCTGGGCGGAGTTGTTTCGGGAGATATTCTTTCAACCAATATTGCAGGAGGTTTTACGGGAGCATTGATAGGTTTATATGCTACTTCTGCTAATGATGCCCATCCATAGCAATACAGAATTTTTTTCCGAAAATGAACTTGTAAATTTTAATAAAATGAAAGCAAAAAAAAGTGCTCTTAAAGAGATGTTTTTTTTATCTCTGTTCATTTTAACTGCCGGATGCAGTCCTATTAAAGAATCAGCTAAAATTGCAGAAAAAAAAGAGACTCAAAATTGGACAGGTACCTGGGTAACGGCTCAAATGCTTGTTGAACCCAATAATATGCCGCCTGCACCGGGACTTACACAAAATACACTTCGTCAGATTATTAAAGTATCGCTGGGCGGTAAACGGATTAAACTTCGGTTTTCTAATCTATTTAGCGATCAGCCTACAGTTTTGAAATCAGTAAGTGTTGCCAATGTTATAGAGGCTCCGGCTGTTGATGTAAATACACAGAAAATATTGAGTTTTAAAGGCAGTCCCCAAGTCATATTGGCACCTAATGAGGAAGTGTATTCTGATGATTTGGATTTTCAATTAAATTCTGGACAGCTTTTAGCCATCACAATTCATTATGGCAAAGTTTCATCAAAAATAAGTGGACACCCCGGTTCCCGTACAACTTCATATATTCTCGAAGGAAATCAGGTAAATAACACATCTTTTTCTGGAGCGGTAAAAACAGATCATTGGTATACCATTATGGGAGTTGATATCAATTCAGTTCAAGAAAGCAATGTAGTATGTTTAGGAAATTCGATTATTGACGGACGCGGATCAGGAACAAATAAACAAAATCGATGGACTGATATTTTAGCGGCGCGTTTAAGTGCCAGTAAAAGTACAGCGCATGTTGGTGTCCTGAATTTAGGAATCGGAGGAAATTGTGTGGTCAGAGGAGGTTTGGGGCCAACAGCCTTAAGCCGTTTTGACAGAGACGTGCTTTCCCAAAAAGGAACCAGATGGCTTATTATACTGGAGGGAATAAATGATATAGGAGGCATTAGAAAAGCAGAAGATGCAGCCCTTACAGCAAAAGAAATTATTGACGGTTATAAAATAATGATTGATAAAGCTCATTCAAAAGGAATAAAGGTTTTTGGAGCTACAATTCTGCCATTTGAAAAATCCTTTTATGATGCCCCTTACAAACAAAAGGCAAGAGATATAGTAAATGAATGGATTCGTGCAAAAGGCAATTTTGATGCTGTAATCGATTTTGATAAAGAAATGGCTTCAGAGATTGGTTCCAAAACAATTTTATCAGATATGCACGACGGAGACTTTCTGCATCCAAATGAAAAAGGTTATCAAAGAATGGGAGAAGTCGTTGATTTAGATTTATTCAGATAATTAAGATTTTTTAATTCAAATTTTAATCCCGATTTTTTTAAATATTTTCAAAAAAAATCGGGTCCTTTTAAAAAATGCTAAAGAGAGAAATGTAAGTCCTAAGTTTTATCAATTTCGGATTGTAAACAAATTAACAGCTTTCTAAAAATAGCAGAAAATAAAAACAATGAAAAGACTATATAATCTATTAGCTTTTTTTTTAATCCTAACTGCATTAAAAGCTCAGGATAATAAAGCTCAGAACCCTGTGGTTTTTGCTGATGTACCTGATTTGTCAATCATTAGAATCGGTGATGATTATTATATGAGCAGTACCACGATGCACATGAGTCCGGGCGTTCCAATAATGAAATCAAATGATTTAATTAATTGGAAAATAATAAACTATGCTTCTAATACTCTTGGAAATACAGATGAACTGAATCTAAATAACGGTAAAAATACTTATGGACGAGGTTCCTGGGCAAGTAATATCAGATTTTACAACAATACGTTTTATGTAACCACTTTTGCCCAGACTACCGGAAAGACCTACATATACACTACAGAAGATATCGAAAAAGGACCGTGGAAAGAAATTAGTTTTAGTCCTGCGTATCACGATCACAGCATTTTGTTTGATGACGATGGCAGAATTTATATGGTGTATGGAAACGGTAAGCTTTTTATCAAAGAGCTAAAATCAGATTTATCAGGAATAAAAGAAAACGGATTAGATCAGGTACTCATTGAAAACGCAAGCAGTCCGGCTGGAGAGGCAATTATGCTCGGGGCTGAAGGCTCGCAATTGTATAAAATTAAAGGGAAATATTATCTATTTAATATCGTGTGGCCAAAAAACGGAATGCGTACTGTAATTATTCATAGAGCCGATAAAATTACGGGTCCTTGGGAAGGAAAGATCAGCTTACAGGATTTAGGTGTTGCACAGGGCGGTTTAATTGATACTCCAGACGGAAAATGGTTTTCCTACTTATTTAGAGATTATGGAGGAGTAGGACGTATCCCATACTTTGTTCCAGTTAAATGGCAAGACGGCTGGCCGGTTTTGGGTGAAAACAATAAAGTACCTCAATACTTAGATTTGCCCGAAAGTAAAGGACTGATTCCGGGGATTGTAAGCTCAGATGATTTTAGTCGAAAAGAAGGAGACAAAAATTTGCCGTTAGTCTGGCAATGGAACCACAATCCTGATAATTCATTATGGTCAGTTAAAGAAAGAAAAGGATATCTAAGATTAAAGACCGCCTCGATAACAAACACTTTAACTCAGGCTAAAAATACGCTCACTCAAAGAACGTTTGGACCTCAGTGTTCAGCGACTACTCTGATGGAAGTTTCTAAAATGAAAGAAAATGATTTTGCCGGGCTTTCTTTATTTCAAAAAGATTTTGGTCTTGTTGGTGTAAAAGCCGAAAACGGATCAAAGAGAATTGTCATGATCGAAACTATAAACGGCAGTTCAAAAGAAATTCAAAGTGTTCCCTTTTCAGGAAATAAAATCTATTTTAAAGCAGTATGTAATTTCAAGGATAAAGCAGATTTGGGCAGGTTTTACTATAGTGTGGACGGAAACGAATGGATAAGTATAGGAAACAAAATAAAACTGCCTTATACGCTTCCTCACTTTATGGGCTATAGGTTTGGTCTTTTTAACTATGCGGAAAAAGATTTGGGGGGCTATGTTGATTTTGATTACTTCCGTCTCGACAATAAAAATTAATGACAAGCGAACAGTTAAATCTTTAATAAAAAAAATGAAAAATAATTATCTGTATCTTTTAAGTTTAGTATGCTTTCAATGTAAATATACAGCAATATCCTTATAGAATCCGATCACTTAGTTCTAATGCGTGCAGAAGATTTAATTTCCCGAATAATTCTGAAAGAAAAAGCCGCATTACGGTGTGATCAGAATGACGCTGTACCAATGTTTTGTAAGAAATAGTTTAACGAATAAGGGTTTTCTGCATTGAAAAAAGTTTCTATTTCTTTAATGAACCTGAGCAATACTCATTTTTAATCTGATAGATACGACATAACCTTACCAAGTATTTTGTAAAACAATTTCTCCAACTGATTCGTTTTTATTTCCAACTGTTTTTGTGATGCTGTACCTCGTATAATTTTCAACTGTAACTTCAATAATATAAGTTTCTGAGTTAAGGTTTTTTATTAAAAATTCTCCATTATCATCTCTCACTTTAAAATCTTGGATTATATTTTTTTGATTTGTCAAAGTATTAAGTTCGAAAACCTTAATCGAAAACGATTTAATAGGACTAAATCCATTATCTACAAGCCTTCCCCAGAGGGTAAAAGTTTCCTTCGGTAATTGACTAGCAAAAAGTGGAATAGAAATCAAGATAATTAAAAATATTCTTTTCATTATAACATTATAGTTTGTTGATTATTGATTCACATTTAATAGTGAGTTTGTTATTTTTTTTGTTGGTGAAGTGATTTCAATGCTTAATGTGATCTTCTTTTTTTATGTGCTGCTTTTATTTGTGACATTGTAATAGCAACACCTGCTGTGAATGCTGTTCATAAAGTGTTCAGCTATTAATGGCTTAAAAAAATACCCTTTAGAATATTATTTCATAACAGAGTATTAATTAAATATATAAGAATTTATATTTCGTTTTTTGAGTGAATGAAGTTATTATATAAGAGGTTTTTCTTTTGATATGGCGGGGCTTAGCGATTAATAAATATTTTCTTTGAATAAAATAAAGCTCTATCGGCAGCGATTTAGAAGTGGTTTTATTTTTTATAATTTATCTTAATGATTTTAAAGTCCCCTCCACTGCTATCTGCTGTAAAGAGCCCTATTTTACCAAGTGTCCTATTGTTGAGTTTTTCGACTATCAGGGAGGGCTGGGGTGCATTGTTTATGTATGCTTTAACATTATTGCTGTCAATTACTAATTTCATTATAAACCAATCATCGGGTTTTGGCGGATTGATGATTTCTTTCTCAAAAACCGCATTCCTTTCGTTTCTCAATTTTTCCCAGGTAAAATCGGGATGTGAAATATATTGCACAGCATGAATTCTCCTAGCAGGGTCTTTCGCAAAAAAATTGAAAGGACGGCAATAAACAGCGTCATAATTAATATCATCGACAGCGTGAAAGGCAATACCAATAAAACTTCGTTGAAAAACGTCTTTTCCTCTCATTTCAATTTCAATAGTACCGTTTTCAAAGCTCTCAACAGGCAGCCATACAATGCCCTCCTTTTTACTTTCCAATATTTTTAGATAAGCTCCACTATCACTCGAAATGATTTTGATCTCTCGGTTTACGGATTTCAGCTTTCCTTCTTTATACAGATTGGTAAGTTCAATTACTTGCTGTCGCTGCCCCAATAATAAGAAGGGTAGCAATATCAAAGTAAACATATATGTAAATTTGGTTTGCTTTTTCATTGAAAGGATATTTTTAAGTGCCTAGTAGTTTAAGTGGTTTCTTCTGTGTCATCTACAAAAATAACATATAGGTAAAAAGAATAATTACCAGTTAGATAACAGAACTACCATTTTGATAAGCATTTCTGAATTCTTTTGGTGAGATTCCAGTTTGTGCCTTGAAGAAACGCGTTAAATGATTTGCCTGGGAGAATTGTAACAGGTACGAAATTTCATTTATATTAAATTTCGTATAAGATAGTAGCGACTTTATTTCAAAGAGAATAAATTCATTTACCATTTCAGAAACGGTAATGCCGAATTGCTTTTTGATGCATTTATTTAGTGTTACTCTGCTGATACCTAATTGCTGCGCGTAATAGTCGACGTTTCTTGTTTTACGGACTTCATTTTGTAAAATCTCTTTAAACATAAATGCAATGCTATTACTTTCTGTTTCTGAAGAAAGAAGGTAATTTTGTGCATAGGCTCGATTCAGTTTGATTAATATAAAGTACAAGAGTGCTCTTATAATGTGTTCGCTGTCTGATCTAAATGTTTTTATCTCAGTCAGCAGTTCCTGAATTATATTCGCCAACTGTGAAAAGAAGCCATCATTTACCTTTAGATAGAGCGGTTTGGTTTTGTTGTAGAAAAACTGCAGCCTGAAAGAGAATAGTTTATCCGAGAAGAAACTAGACAGAAAGCTATCCTGGAAAAACAAGAAATAACATTCAACTTTAGTCTTGTCCAAAAACCATCTTCTTTTTTGAAATGGAGAAATAAAAATGACTGTATTATCTGAAATTTCAATTCTTTGCTGATCAAGTTCTAAATAGCCGTTTCCTTTAGAGAAAAATATAAGCTCATAAAAATCTGTATGATGAAGCTCACTTTCAAAAAAATAATAGGGAATGTCTTTATAAGTGCCTATATCAATTAGGAGCTCAACATTATATTTGTTTTTTAAGAATTTAAATGTCTTCATTGTAAACGTATTTTTCGCATTAGTCAGATGCGGAGATATATAAACTGGAGAAGGCTGGCCATCTCATTTTGTTAACGAACCATAGATACAAATTCAATAGAAGTTGGTAAAAGTAGTTATTTAAACCTAAATTATGCGATAGGAATTGGAATTAAGAAATTAATCAAAAGGCGTTATTAGAGCCAAAACCTCAAAATTTCTAAACCTTTTACTTACAAAAGTTAAAGCATTGAATGAATATGTCTATGTTTTTGATTGATAAATCCATCTAAAAAAAAAACATTCTGTATAATTTTATTTTCAGTTCAGGTCTCAGTTATTTGATGTTGATTTTATAGAATAAGATTGTTAGTTATTATTAGTAATAGATTTTTGTTTTGTTTGACAGGGAGATTAATTAACTATTTAATCTCCCTTTCTTTTGTTATGATAATTGAGTCAGTAAAATTTAATAAACATGTGATTATATGAAAAGAGAGAATTTTAAAATTAAAAAAGGCAGTTTTTTAAAAAAGGCTGCACCATTTTTTATATTGTTATTTCTTTGTGCCGCTAAAGGGTATTGTAAAAATGATGAAAAAACAAAAAGCGCATTAGCTGTAATAGAAAGACTTATAGGTAATCGTGCCAGCGAGTTTGAATTAAGTATTATTGAAAATAAAGAGAATAATAATTCAGATTGGTTTGAAATCGAAACAACAGGTAATCAGGTAAAAATCAAAGCATCAAACAATACAGCAATTTGTTATGCCGCTTATAATTTCCTCAGAGATATTGGTGCAGTTTTAGTCAGCTGGGAAGGAAATAGAGTCGGTTTGCCTAAGACCTGGCCAAAATATTCAAAAAAAGGAAATACACCTTTTGAATACAGAGAATATTTAAACGCCTGTACTTTCGGCTACACGACTCCGTGGTGGGACTGGAAGCGCTGGGAACAGGAGATTGATTGGATGGCAATGCACGGAATCAATCTTCCAACTGCGATGGAAGGTCAGGAAGCAGTATGGCAGGAATTATGGAAAGAGCACGGTTTGACCAGCACTCAATTAGAAGCGCATTTTGCAGGACCTGCTTTTTTACCATGGCAGCGTATGGGAAACATTAATAGTCTTGAAGGGCCTTTGCCTCCAGAATGGTTCAGTAAAAAAGAAGAGTTACAAAAGAAAATCTTAGATAGAATGAGATCATTAGACATGCATCCTGTTGTACCTGCTTTTAGTGGTTATGTGCCTAAAGCTTTTGCCGAAAAACACCCGGAAGCCAAAATAAGTGAATTAAAATCATGGTCGGGAGGTGGTTTTGAAAGTACTTACCTGTTGGATTCAAAAGATCCTTTATTTAAAAAAATAGGAAAACGCTTCATCGAAATTTATACCAAAATGTACGGGAAGTCTAATTTTTATCTGGCTGATTCTTTTAATGAAATTAAACCGCCGGTCTCAGAGAACAATAAATATGAAGAACTTTCAAATTATGGAAGCGCTATTTATGAAACTATTAATGAAGCTGCTCCCGGTGCGATTTGGGTAATGCAGGGATGGCTTTTTGGAGACAATAAAGAATTTTGGACAAAAGAAGCCACTAAGGCATTTTTAAGTAAAGTACCAAATGACAGACTGATGGTTCAGGATTATGCCAATGACAGATATAAAGTATGGGAAAATCAGGAAGCTTTTTATGGAAAACAATGGACTTATGGGTATGTACATAATTATGGCGGATCAAATCCTGTATATGGAGATTTGGATTTCTATAAAAATGAATTAATGAGTTTACTAAAAAATCCCAATAAAGGAAATATTGTGGGTTATGGTACTATGCCGGAAGGCTTAAATAACAACTCTATAGTTTATGAATACATTTATGATCTTGCGTGGAATAAAGGAGAACAGCCTATAGAGGACTGGCTCAATAAATATTTGGATGCGAGATACGGAAAAAAGACTTCTGCTTCTGTTTTTCAGGCGTGGCAATTATTGCTAGAATCTGTTTACAATATTAAATATTGGGAAACCCGCTGGTGGAATGATAGGGCTGGAGCGTATTTGCTTTTTAAACGTCCAACCGCGACAATTACAGAATTTAAAGGAAATCCCGGAGACAAGAAAAAACTAAAAGAAGCTCTAGATATTTTGACAATAGAAGCAAAAAAATATGATAAAAAGAATTTTATTAATTACGATTTAATTGATGTTTCAAGACATTACTATTCACTCTGCATTGATGAAGATTTGATGGAATGTGTAAAAGCGTACCAACATAAAGACATCACAAAAGCAGATCAACTATTTAAAAAGATCGAAAAACAAGCTTCGGATATTGATAATATCATGATAGGACAACCTTTGAACAGTATTGATAATTGGGTAAAATCAGCCTCTGAATACGGAAGTTCTCCAGAGGTATCTAAATTGTATGTAAAAAATGCCAAAACATTAATTACGCTTTGGGGCGGAGAGGGTCATTTAAATGATTACGCTTCAAGAGCATGGCATGGAATGTATAAAGGATTTTACTGGCCAAGATGGAAAATGTTTTTAGAAGCGTTGAAAAAATCAGCGGTAAATAATACGCCATTTGATGAAACGAAAGAAAGAGAATTAATTAAAAATTGGGAAATAAAATGGTCTGAAAATAAATAGATAATACAAAGAGACCATAACTATTACGTGTAAAAACAAAATATAACTTAAGCTTTAAGCTATTGCCTTAAATTATACTGAATATATGAAATGAAATCTTTACGAAATCGATTAATTAATAAGTTTTTAACTATGTAATTTTAGAAAAATAATTCTGAAAACCCTTGCTGTCATTGACTTTATAGAAATTATCCATGTTTATGAATAACTTGTCCATTTGTTAACATTTCTTTACCATTAATTTCGTCAATACTATTTTAACCAATTAACCAATATCAAAATGGAAAAACTTAAACTTTTATTATTAGCCTTTTGTTTTTGCTTCTCAATTAATACTTGGGCACAAAAAACAGAAGTGTCCGGTGTAGTTTTAGATGACAAAGGCATTCCACTGCCTGCCGCCAATGTACTAGAGAAAGGTACAACGAATTCAGTAACAACAGATTTTGACGGAAAATTTAAAATTTCAGCTTCAAACAAAAATGTAACCCTAATAGTTTCTTATATGGGATTTGAAGATCTGACTTTAAAACTAGACGGAACAAAAACAAATTATTCGATTAAATTACAGCCTATCACAACTAATTTAGAACAGGTAGTAGTGGTTGGTTACGGTAAAGGGTCTCGTAAAAACCTTACTACTGCTGTAACTTCTGTAAAAGCCGAAGATTTAAACAGAGGAGCAATTAGTGATGTTGGACAGCTTTTGCAGGGTAAAGTTTCTGGTTTGAACATTTCATCAAGCGGTGACCCTACAAGAACGGCTTCTGTGGTTTTGCGTGGAGCTTCAACATTAAATAGTTCTCAAGGTCCATTTTATGTAATAGATGGTATTCCCGGAGTTGATATCTCAGTAATTGCACCAGATGATATTGCAACTATCGATGTCTTAAAAGATGCTGCTGCAACGGCAATCTATGGTAACCGTGCTGCAAATGGAGTTATCATGGTAACTACAAAAAAAGGAAGCAAGGGCAGAACGCAGATTGCATACAATGGTTATATGGGCTGGGAAGAAGTTTCAAATAATCTGGACATGATGAATGCAGATCAGCTTAGAGCTTTTACAACTAAAAACAATTTGAATTTTACTCCGGAAAATGACAAAGGTGCTAATACAAACTGGCAAAAAGAAATTTTAAGATCAGGACGTGCAGCATCAAGCAGCCATAACTTATCGATGAGCGGAGGCGGAGATCATGGAAACTATACAGCAAGTATTACTTCGCTTAATAAAGAAGGTATAATGCTAAAAAGTGATTTTTCCCGTATCATTGCCCGCTTATCTGTTGAACAATTTGCTTTTGATGATAAGGTTAAATTTGGTTTAAACGTTACTAATTCCAGTACAAAATATAAAAATGTACCACAGAGAAATACTGTTCTTTTACAGGCAGCAAGCTATCTTCCTGTTTCTCCGGTAAGAAATGCTGATGGAAGTTTTTTTGAAAACTTTACCAGTCCGGGATATTTTAACCCAGTAGCTTTAATTGAACACGGTACTGATGAAACTAAAACGGATAACCTTGTAGGTAACCTTACTGCAGAAGTAAAACTTCCGTTTGGATTTACTTATAATTTGAATTTAGCACACCAAAGATTAACGTCTTCTCATGGAGAATTTTATGACAGTTATTATTCACAATACAACAGTGCCAACTTTTACAACAACCCAGATCCGCCTTTGACAAAAACATTGGTTAATTTTGGTGTAAATGGTTCTGCATTGAGAAATTCTTACGAAACCAGAAACAATATTATTGAAAGCTTCCTTACTTGGGATAAATCAATAGGAGAGCATAAAATAAAAGCTGTAGCAGGTTACTCATGGCAGGAAAATACATTAGGAGACGGATTTCAGGCTACAACAACTAACTTTCCAGTAGATAATGTAGGATATAACAACCTTGCTTTAAGTAATTACACTTCGGTTAATGGTTATGTAGTAAATTTTGGAGATAGTAAAGCATACCAAAAAACGCGTTTAATATCCTATTTTGGGCGTTTAAATTACAATTATAAAGACAGATATCTTTTACAAGGATCACTTAGAAAAGATGGTGGATCTATGTTTGGAGTAAATAATCGCTGGGGATATTTTCCTTCAGTAGGAGGTGCATGGAGAGTAGATAAAGAAAGTTTCATGCAGAATCAAAATATTTTTAGTGATTTGAAATTCCGCGGAAGCTGGGGGGTAACAGGTAACTCTTCCGGATTTAATGCTTATACGGCTCAGTTTATTTCCGGAAGTTTAGGAACTTTCTACTATAACGGACAACAAATTGGAGCTTATGGACCTAACCAGGCTGCTAACCCGGATTTGAAATGGGAAAAAACAGCTACTGCAAATATTGGAGTTGACTTCTCAATCTTAAAAGGAAAAATATCAGGTTCTGTTGATGTGTACAATAAAAAAACAACAGACATGATTTTTAACTATAATGTTAATCCGGTACTTGTACCAGTAGGAACAATTGTAGCAAACGGAGGAACAATGTCTAATAAAGGTATTGAGGTTAGCTTAAGTGCAACTCCGGTTAAAACTGCAGATTTCAGCTGGACAACTAACTTGAATCTGGCGCACAACAAGAATGAGATTGTTAAATTAACCAGCCCTTTCTTTGTTGGTGGAGATTCTATCCGTCGTGTACAACCCGATGGTGGTGGTCAAACAGGAAGTACATTACAAATTTTTAAAGAAGGAAAACCTTTAGGACAATTCTTTACATTGAAGTATGCAGGAAAAAATGCTGCTGGAGTTTCGCAATATTATGATAAAAATGGTAATTTGACTACTACACCTCTAATTGGGGTAGATTACCACTATGCAGGAAGTGCACAGCCAAAATTATTAGCAGGGTGGGCAAATAATTTTCAATACAAAAAATTTGATTTAAGTATTTTCTTCAGAGGAGTTTTTGGTAATAAAATTTTCAATGCAACGCGTGCCGATCTATTCAGACCTAGTACTGCAATGACAAACAATATTTTAGTTGATGCAAGAGACGAGTCACCAAATGATTTAAACTCTTATAAATATTCGGATCGTTTTATAGAAGACGGAAGTTATATAAGATTAGACAATATGACTTTAGGGTATAATTTTGGTAAAGTGGGCAGGTATATAAGCAGTGTTCGTATTTACCAAACAGTAAATAACGTATTTGTTATAACTAAGTACAGAGGAATTGATCCGGAAGTTGAACAAGGAGGTACAGCTCCTGGTGTTGATTCAAACAACTTCTATCCAAAAACCAGAACTTATATGCTCGGTCTAAATGTGATCTTCTAAAATTAAATGCTAAAAATTATGAAAAAGATATTAAAATATTTAGGGCTTCCAGTACTTATGGCTGGTTTAATATGGTCTTGCGATGATCTAGATGTGCCTATTACAACACAGTTGACACCTGAGGTTTTTCCTCAAAACCCAACGCAATATATTCAGACTACAGGACCTGTTTATACAGCATTTCGTGGTGAATTTTCATTTGCATGGTGGTGGTCTCAATCTTTATCTACAGACGAAGCTATTTTACCTGCAAGAGGTGGTAACTGGTTCGATAACAGAAATTATATCGCCATGCATTACCATGACTGGAATGCAGATAATGGTATCATAGGAAGTCTTTGGGACTGGTCATCTAAAGTTATCGGAACAAGTAATCAGGCAATTTCAATTTTAAATCAAACAATGCCTGAAGGTTCGGATAAAGAAACTTTGATTTCTGAATTAAAAACAATGCGTGCTATTTCTTATTTCATGTTAATGGATAGTTATGGAGATGTGCCATTAGATACATTATATGGAGATTTTACATCTCATGCTAAAACTCCCAGAAAAGATGTTTTCAATTTTATTGAGAAAGAATTAAAAAAAGCAGTCCCTAATTTAAATCCTGCAGCAGGGGTTACAACTTATGGAAGACCAAATAGACAGACTGCTAATGCAATGCTGGCTAAATTGTATTTGAATGCTAACGTATATACAGGAACACAACGCTATAATGATTGTATTGCGGCTTGCGATCAGGTTATTAATTCGGGTTTATATGTTATTGAACCAAGAGCAACTTATCTTCAAATGTTTTATCCTAACAACGGGCCGCAGATGAAAGAGTTTATTTTTGCAGTTCCTTACGATCCTGCAGCAGTTACAGTTGGTTTCAATGGACAAATGTACCATGCTCGCTATGATGTACCTCGTTCTGAAAGAACTAAGTTCGGTCTTCCTTATACACCAAGTGCACCAAGAAGTACCCTTCCGGAATTTTATGCCTATTTTAATGATGTAAATGACATACGCAACAAACAATGGCTTACAGGTCTTCAGTATATGAATGACGGCGTTACTCCGGTAATGGTTACAACAACTAAAAAAGGGTATGATCAGTTTTATACAGGATCTGATGGAGGCGATGCATTTACCTATCAGGTAAATTTGACGCCAGATATTATACCGCGTCAAAGTGAAACTTTATTTGATCTTGGAAACGACGAAATCGCATGGAATATGGGTTACAGAAATGTTAAATTCTACCCGGATGCGACTTCAACAAATCGTAACCAAAAGAACGACGTACCTTTCTTACGTTATTCAGACATCCTTTTAATGAAAGCAGAGTCAATTCTTCGTGGAGGAGGTGTAACATTAGGACAAAGTGCAGATGCATTAGTAAATATGGTTCGTTCTAACCGTACAACATCTGCAGCTTTAAGCGGTGTAACTTTGGAAGAACTTTATCAGGAAAGAAGCCGTGAGTTTACTTGGGAAGCGTGGCATAGAAACGATATGATCCGTTTTGGAAAATACGAAGGACAATGGGGGTACAAAACCAATACAGATGTTCGTCGTCGTGTTTTTCCAATCCCAACCAATGCTATGGTTTTAAATCCGGCTCTAACTCAAAATGACGGGTATTAATAATAAGAATTTAATTAAGTACATATTGTAACTGTAACTCAATTTTAATTTTGAAAAGGAGGGGAGAGTAAAAAATCTTCTCCTTTTTTACTAAAAGAAAACTGATTTTCAATTCCTCATAAGAATCAGTTCAGTTTCATTTTTGAATAAAAACAAAGCTTAATCGAATGTTGTTCTAAAAATCGATGAAAGATTAAGCTTTGTAATTTTCTATCAATGTATGTTTTGAGAGTACATTAAATCCAATAATTATCAGGTAAAATCCTGGGTCTTACATTTTCGATTTAGAAATAAACCAATATTGCCCCAACAATACCAACAGAATAAATGGAACAAAATATAATCTATAAAATAGGACGCATTGGAGTAAGTTTAGCTCTTGTTTTTTTAGTGTCATGTAAAACCAAAAATGAGGCTTCTTTTAAAAAAAAGCAAATATCAGATTTAGTTTATCCGCTGCTTGATACAGAAAATTCCAGATGGTTTTACTTCTCGTCAGCAAGCCGGCCATTTGGTATGGTAAACTTAAATCCTGATACCGAAATTAACGGCGATTGGGGAGGCGGTTATAAATATACTACAGATACAGTTAAAGGTTTTAGCCACGTTCACGAATGGCAGATGTCAGGCGTATCTGTAATGCCTGTAACAGTTTCTGCTGAAAACAAACCAACTATTTTTAAAGATTTTTATTCCCAATTCAGTCATCAAACCGAAATTATAACACCAGGATATCATTCAATAAAATTAAACAGATATCAAATAACGGCAGAATTAACCAGCACGGCAAGAGTTGGTTTTCACAAATATACTTTTCCGGTAAAAGCTCAAAAAGCAGTTCTTTTTAATCTGAACACTATTTTAGGACCTTGTGAAAATACAAATGGGAAATTAGAAAAAAACAATGATTATGAACTTTCGGGTTCATTAGTTTTGAGTACCAATTTCAGACGCCCAAAACCATTAACCGTATTTTTTAAAATTAAAACAAATGAGCTGATTACTTCCATAGAAAGAGATAATCTGACAGGTAATTATTTAGTCAATTTTAATAAAACGGAAGAACAGATATTGATGAAAGTTGGAATATCCTACACCTCAATTGAAAATGCCAATAACAATGTTGAAACCGAATTACCACATTGGAATTTTAATAAAACAGTTGCTGATTCCAGAAAAGAATGGAGCGATTTATTGGGAAGAATAAAAACAGAAGGAGGAACAACTGTTGATCAAAGAAGATTTTACACAGATCTATGGCATGCCCTGCAAGGGAGAAAAATGATCAGTGATGCAAATGGAGCTTATCCTGATAATACAGGCGACAGATTCAGAGTGGGACATTTACCTTTAAATGCTGATGGAAAACCGAAATTCAATCATTATAATTCAGATGCTTTTTGGGGAGCCCAATGGACAATTAATACTCTTTGGGGATTGGTATATCCTGAAATTATGGAAGAATTTGTATACTCTTTAATGCAGTATTACAAAGATGGCGGTATGATTCCACGCGGACCTTCAGGAGGAAATGATACTTACGTAATGACAGGAGCCTCAGCAACGCCTTTTATCGTAAGCGCCATTCAAAAAGGAATTGTAACAGAAGATTTAGAAGCTATTTATATTGCACTCAAAAAGAATCATATGCCGGGCGGTATTATGGAAAAAGCCGGATATGAACATAATACCAATATTGGCGGCGGATTAAAATACTATTTAGAAAAAGGATATGTGCCTTATCCGCTTCCCGAAGGTAATTTTGGAAGTCATGAAGACGGTGCAAGTCAGACTTTAGAATATGCATATCAGGATTGGACTTTGGCGCAATTGGCAAAAAAGCTAAACCATGAAGAAGATTATAATTATTTCATGAAAAGAGCTAAAAACTACCAAAATGTTTTTGATGCCAAAACAGGCTGGATGCGTCCGAAAGATGTGGAAGGAAAATGGCGTGAAAATTATGATCCGTATCAATATGAAAATGGATTTATAGAATCGAATGGAGCGCAGTCAACATGGTTTGTTCCGCACGACATTGAAGGTTTAGCCCTTTTGATGGGAGGAAATGAAAAAGCGGTTGCTAAATTGAACACTCAATTTGAAACCGCTAAAAAGCAAAATTATACTTCTGGTACATCACACGATGCAGAATTACATCCGGAATTTAGCAGAATTCCCGTAAATTTTGGGAATCAGCCTTCTATGCAGACATCCAATATTTTTACTGTATTAGGAAGACCTGATTTAGCACAGTATTGGACAAGAAACGTAGTAAAAGAAACTTTCAGCGGATTATCTCCTGCAACCGGTTATAACGGAGATGAAGATCAGGGATTAATGGGAAGTTTGAACGTATTGCTTAAAATGGGTTTATTTCAAATGAATGGAGGTACAGACAAAGAAGCTGTTTATCAAATAGGAAGTCCAATATTCAATAAAATTACGATAGATTTAAATCCGAAATATTATTCAGGTAAAAGATTTGTGATAAAAGCTGAAAATAACAGCGCCGAAAATGTGTATGTAAAAGGCATGAAATATAACAATAAAACGGTAAAAGATTTTACTCTTTCACATAAGGAGATTACCAATGGAGGTGAATTAATTTTAGAAATGTCAAAGTAAATAATAAATTTTTTTGCCACAGATTTCACAGATTATTCGGATTATTTTTAAAATCATTAAATCCTTGAATCTGTGCCAAAAAAAGTTTTTAGTTCTTAAAGAAATAAAATAAGTAATGAAAATATCCAGTAAAAATATACTTTTAGGAATATCATTTTTGTTTACAATAATCATTAATGCCCAGCAAAACGTCCATCAATTTGTAGACCCAATGATCGGTTCAGAAGGAGTAGGCAGGGTTTTTATTGGCCCATCTTGCCCATACGGAATGGTTAAACCAAGCCCGGATTGTACAGTAAGTCCAAACAGCGGCTGGCTTCCAATGCCAAAAGAAGTAACTGGTTTCAGCCAGGTGCATGTAAGCGGAACAGGCGGGGGGCCAAAATACGGAAACATTCAGATTATGCCTTTTTCCGGCAATTTGGATAAACTCGATCAGACTTCATTTCGTGCTGAAGAAAATGTAAAACTAGGTTATTATGAAACAGTTTTCAAAGAAAATAAAATCAAAACCGAAATCACCACAGGTGAAAAAGTATCTTTTTACCGCATTACTTATCCAAAAAATACATCAAAAGAATTAAAAATAGACCCGGGATTTTTTCTGGGGGAAGAAAAGATTCCTGATGCCAGAGAAGCACAGCAGTTTGTAGGTTCGCAGATTGAAATTGTTTCGGATACCGAAGTTCGAGGATACAGCAGAATCAGAGGAGGCTGGAATAACGGACGTGCTTATACTGTTTATTTCTGGGCAGTTTTCGACCAGCCTATTGTAAAATATATCACCTTTAAAGACGGCCAATTTTACAACAATCAAAAAGCTCAGTTTGATTCCGGAAAGAAAACAGCAGCGTTGCTTTCTTTTGGAAACACAGGAAAGGAAGAATTGAATGTCAAAATCGGAATCTCATTTTTAAGCGAATTAAAAGCCAAAAATAACATTGAAGTTGAAATTCCGCATTGGGATTTCAATACTGTTTTATCCACTTTAGAAAACAAATGGGAAGCATTATTAAGCCGAATTAAATTATCGGAAGATACATCCGAAGATTATAAAAAAATGTTCTACACGGGCTTATATCACACCATGATTATGCCTGTTGACCGAACAGGAGAAAATCCGTTATGGACAAATGACGAACCTTACTATGATGATTTTTATACGATTTGGGATACTTTTAGGACGTCAAGCCCTTTAATTACGATAATAGATTCCAAACGTAAAGTGGAAATAATCAATGCGATGCTCAACATTTACAAACGCGAAGGTTACTTACCCGAAGGAAGAAGCGGCAACGACAACGGAAGAACTCAGGGCGGTTCTAATGCTGAGGTTGTACTGGCAGATGCTTTTGTAAAAAACTTAAAAGGAATTGATTACGAATTGGCGCTGCAGGCCATGCTTAAAGATGCGACAATTCCGCCGGGAGGAAATGAAGAAAAAGAAGGAAGAGGCGGGTTAATAGATTACTTGAAATTAGGATACGTTCCTTATGGCACAGACCGTGCAGGAAACCGAACTATCGATTATGCGTACAACGATTACAATATTGCGGTTGTAGCAAAAGGATTAGGCAAAACCGATTTGTATAATCAATATATCAAACAAGCCGACAGCTGGCAGAATTTATGGCGTTCCGATTACGAAAATAACGGTGCCAAAGGATTTATTATGCCAAAAGACAAAGACGGAAACTGGCTGGACGATGTTGTTTTCGGAGAATCAAAAATCCAGAAACCTACTTTTAAATATACACCTGTAATTATCGAATCGCCTTGGTATGTCTGCCATTGGTGTGTGTTTTTCTATGAAGGAAATTCTTGGGAATATTCATTCAGCATTCCGCACGATGTTCCGGAACTGATTCGTAAATCCGGAGGTGAAAAAGCATTTGAAAACAGACTGAATACTTTCTTTAATTCAGATTTGTATAATGTGGCTAACGAACCTTCGTTTTTAACGCCATGTCTCTATCACTGGATCGGAAAACCGTATTTAAGCAGTGACAGAATCAGAACGATTATCAAAAATAATTTCAATACTTCAAGAGAAGGACTTCCAGGCAACGACGATTCGGGTGCAATGTCTTCGTGGCTGGCTTTTCATATGATGGGATTGTATCCAAATGCAGGACAGTCTTATTATCTGATCAATACACCTTTGATAAAAGAAACCACGATACAATTGGAAAACGGTAAAAAGTTTAAAATCTCTGCTAAAAAAATGAGTGATAAAAGCAAATACATAAAAGCGGCTTTTTTAAACGGAAAACCTTATAACAAAGCGTGGATTTTACATGATGATATTAATAACGGGGGAGAATTAATTTTAGAAATGGATTCGAAACCTTCGGCATGGGGAACTACAGTTTTACCGCCGGCAAAATAAAATGATCAGCAAGATGAAAAATATAATCGCAGCATTTCTGTTTTTAACATTTTATCAAACAGGAATATCTCAGAACTACATTCCAACAATAAAAAATAATACAGTTTTACATTATATCTGTAAGCTTCACGGACAGACCAGAACTTTATCGCTTACGACTGAAACAGCAGACAATAAACTGATTTTTAAATTGGAAACAAGAGGCGTAAAAAGTAGTATTGTTATGCTTCCCGAAGCAGTAAAAAACGGAAATGCCTTAAGTTTTAATCAAGGAGAATATGCGCCGGTTTTAAACTTAAAACCAACCGAAACTTTTTTTATGATTTCGCAGTCTGCTTATCAGGGTTTATTGAAAAACAATTCTTTTGTGTATAATAATACGACGTATGTTTTGGACAAAAACGAAGATAAAAATGCCGTTTCTATTGACGGAAAATTAATAGATACGCTGCACGTAATCGCACAAATTGATGAAACTGAAATGTGGATTGTAAAAAATCCAGAGTTTCCTATTATCTGTAAAATAACCAAAAATCCGCTAGGAATTAATTTCATATTGGTGAAAGTAGTAGATGCCTTAAATTAAAAAAAATTAAGAGATAGCAGACCTGTCAGTTATATGTTTCAATATCAAAACAATAAACAATGTCATTCAAAAATATCTTTTGTTCATTGATTCTTTTAGTTCTGATTTCCTGTAAAACAGAACAACATTTCAATGAAAAAAAGCTCCAAATCGCTTTTATAGCCGATGTTCATTTACAGGATATTTTTGCCAAATTTGAAGACAACAATTATCAGGGAATCAAAAATCCGGTTACGGGCGAATACGCTAATATCAGGACAATGAATTCGCAGCTGCATTCTACCAGAATTTTCAATGAAAATTATTTTGCCTTTCTAGAAGCCTTAAATGATATTGTAAAAAGAGGCATCAAACAAGTTGTGCTTCCGGGTGATTTCAGCGACGACGGACAACCCGTTCATGTGCGCGGATTGAGAAAAATACTCAATGAATACTCAGAAAAACACGGAATCTCATTTTTTGTAACGACCGGTAATCATGACGTTGTAAGACCGTTTTCTCAGGATGCCGTTAAAACTGATTTTTTAGGTAAAGACGGAAAAGAGCAGATCATCAGCAGTTCAAAAAATAATTTGAATAAAAGTAAAAGCGAACTAGAACCTATTATTACTTCCGATATAAAAAACTGGGGATATAAAGAAACCATTCAGGAAATGCGGGATTTTGGTTTTTTCCCAAAAAAGACTGATTTGTATTGGGAAACACCTTTTTCAAGCTACAGTTATGAGTATTATAATTTTGAAGAAGCGCAAAAAGAATCTGCTTTAGAAAAGAGAACGTATGTAATTAAAAACACAAATCTGGTTCTTCCAGATGCCAGTTATGTTGTCGAACCCATTAAAGGAATCTGGCTTTTGGCAATAGATGCCAATGCTTATGTTCCAAACGAGAAATTATCAGGAAAACAAGATGATCCGCATGATTTTTCTGGAGCCAATACAGGTTACAATAACGTTCTGATTTATAAAAGCCATTTATTAAACTGGGTAAAAAAAGTTTCCGCAGAAGCGAAACGAAAAGGAAAAATACTGATTGCTTTTAGTCATTATCCAATGGTTGAATTTAACGAAAATGCATCGCCGGAATTAAAACAGCTTTTTGGTGCCGATAAAATGCAGCTGCAGCGAGTTCCTAATGAAGAAGTAGCGCAGCAATTTGCAGATGCAGGAATTCAGATTCATTTTGGTGGACACATGCATATTAACGATACTGGCGTAAGAACATCAGTAAAAGGAAATACATTGTTTAATATACAAGCGCCTTCGCTCGCAGCTTATATGCCGGCTTATAAAATATTGACCATTCATTCAGATTCTGAATTTGAAGTGGAAACTGTTGTAATTGGCAAAGTCCCTAATTTCAATAGTTTATTTCCTTTTTATGAAGAAGAATACGCTCATTTGCAGCATAATAAAAGTGATCATATTTGGAACAAAGAAATTTTAAAAGCCAAAGATTATAAAGAATTTACAAACTGGCATTTAAAGGAATTAGTTCGTTTAAGATTCCTGCCAGAAGATTTTCCTGTTGATTTTTTGAAATCAATTGTAAATCTTTCAGGCAAAGAATTATTAGAAATAAATAAAAATCCATCAGAAATTGATCAGGATTTGAAATCAAATTCCCTGGATATTTCCAATTTTAAATCCTGGACAGGTTTTGATATGATTTTCGATTTTTACCGTTTAAAAAGTGCCGATGAATTGGTCTTTTCAGAAATTGGAAACAAAAGATTAAAACAATATGAATTGATTTGCAGGCAGTTAAAAAAAACAAACGATCTTAAACTGGTTTTATGGGCAGAAATATTTTTTAAAACCATGAATGGCGAGCCTTCTGATCATTTTAATATTGATTTAAAAAACAACAAAATTGATAATTTATCTGTTAAATAATTTTGATATTAATTAATCAAAAAGATTAAATTGCATTTATAATTTATTTCGATGAGACAAAAATCCCTTATACTATTCTTGTTTTTTGCCGCTTTTTATCATTCTTATTCACAGAATATAAAATTTGCGCATTATAATGACAATAACGGATTGTCTCATAATTCGGTACGTCATATTGTACAGGATAAAAAGGGTTTTATGTGGTTTGGCACATTCTCAGGATTAAATCGTTTCGACGGTTATCAGTTCAAAAACTATATGAGTTCTTCACCTGGAAAAAATAAATTGTACAATGATGACATCACCGCTTTGGAGCTTGATGAAGAATCTAATCAATTATGGATTGGTACCAGAAAAGGATTGACACTTTTTCAAATGGATACGCATGTTTTTACCACCTTTTTTCGTAAAAAAGAAGATCCAAACAGTCTGCCCGATGATGAAGTCAGATCAGTTTACGTAGATAAATTTAAAAGGGTCTGGGTGGGAACCAAAACAAAAGGTGTGTATCTGTTTTTTTTGAAAGAAAACCGATTCGAAAAAATTCAGCTTAAAGGTTTCGATTATGTAAAAGAAATTTTTGAAGACAAAAAAGGCAATGTCTGGATTGGCAGTTACGAAAAATCGGGTATTGCAAAAATAACAATGGATGCCAAGGGAGCAATTGTGCGAATTAATAATTACACGCTTTCTGTTCCGCATTCCAACATAAAAAATCCATATATTAACTTTATTTATGAAGATGCCAAATCTGATATTTTTGTAGGAACCCGTGAAGGTTTATATAAACTGGATAAATCCACTGATCAATTTGTCAATTTATATATAGAAAGCAAACAAATCAGAGGTGCATTAGGGCCTTATTTTTTATCCGTCGCCCGAGCTCCCGATGGAAAATACTGGGTTGGAACTTTAGGCGGATTACTGGTTTGTAATCAATTAGAAGATATTCAAAAAGGAAATTACAAATGGTATTATTCTATTTTGTCCGATGATACTTCGCTGGTAGATAATTTAATTTCAGCACTTTATTTTGATGCTTCCGGGGTTTTATGGATCGGAACAGAAGACGGTTTGGATAAATACGATCCGTATGAAAATCAGTTTACTTTAAACAAAGATATTTCACGCTCTATAGGCAATCAGGCACCCCGCATTAGAGGTTTTGCTAAAACGTATGATGAAAAAGTGATTGTGGCAACTTACCATAACGGACTTTTTATTTCGAATACAAAAGGCTCAACTCCTTTACATAACACAGGAAAAGATATTGCAAGTATTTATACGGATGACGGAAAAATCTTTTATTGCGGTCTTTGGGACGGAAACATATTAGTTTACAATTATACTACAAATTCTTCCAGAGAAATAAAGGCAGGATTTGAAAAATCCCCGGTTTTTGCTTTTAGAAAAATTACTGACGATTTGATGATAGTGGGTTCTTTTGGAGAAGGCGCAGTAATTTTGAATACCAAAACCCTTCAGGTACAAACTTCCAGTAAACTTTTGCCCGACTTTCAGATTAATGCCATTGAAAGAGATGCTAAAAATAATGTTTGGTTTGCCACAGAAACCGGAGTTGTAAAATACAATATCAATTCTGGAAAAATAGAAACCTATTCTTCACTTTTTATCAAAGAAAAAGGAGTTCCTCATGATGAAAATGTAAGTGACGTTTTGGTGGATGCAAAAGGTAAAATATGGGCATCAACACGTTTTGGGCTGTGTTTATACGATCCGAAAATAAACGAATTTGAACCGGTAAAAAATCTTAAAGAACTTTCGGGTAAATGGATTACCGATATCTTGTCTGATGCCCAAGGAAATTTGTGGCTGAACATCAATAACAATAATATTGCTTTTGTTAAAGCTAATTTAAAAGATATCAGTATTTACCATGTAAACAGCGGTAACAGATTGGACGTTTTTAGTTCAAGCGGCTTCTTTTACTTTAATAATTCTAATATTTTTCTGGGAGGTAAAAATGGAATTATTTCTTTTTCACCGCCGGCAATGAAAAGAAATAATTGGTCGCCGCTGCCTGTTATTTCCGAATTTAAAATTCAGAATGAAGAAGTCTTTCCGGAAATGGAGATTAATGGAGAGATTCCGCTTTCAAAAGATTTAAACTATGGAAATGAAATAGAACTTACGCATAAAAACCGCGATTTTTCGATTCAGTTTTCGGCTCCATCTTTTGCAAACGAAAAGCTAAATAAGTTTCAATACATGCTGGAAGGTTTTGATAAAAATTGGATTACAGCAAACAGTACGTCACGAATAGTTCAATATACCAATCTTTATCCCGGAAATTATGTTTTTAAAATAAGAGCAAGCAACAGTGACGGATATTGGAGTAAAACAGTTTCGTATAAAATAAAAATCCTGCCGCCTTTTTGGCTGACACCTATTTCTTTTATACTGTTTTTTGCCATTTTATTTGGTGTTTTTTATTTCATTAGAAAAGAAATTAAAAACCGAATTCGTTTAAAACAAGAACTCCTTACGGAAAAGGTAAACAGAGAACACGACGTTAAATTAAATAATGAAAAATTACGTTTCTTCACCAATATCTCGCATGAATTAAGAACACCTTTAACCCTTATTTTAGGTCCGGCCAAACAGCTTTTAGATGAAAGCAGCAATGCAACCGAGTATGAAAAAAGCAGATACAATTTGATTTATCAAAATGCGAGCAGATTATTGAATCTCGTAAATCAAGTATTGGATTTTAGAAAAGCGCAATCAGGGGAATTAAAGCTCAAAGTGACTAAAACAGATATTCTGGTTTATTCGAAAAATATTTTTGACTCCTTTAAGGAAATGGCTTATAATAAAAAAATTAAGCTCAATTTTATTACCGAAGACGATGAAATAAACGGCTGGCTGGATAATGATAAATACGATAAAATTCTATACAACTTATTGTCGAATGCCTTAAAGTTTACCAATAAAAATGGAAATGTCGATTTTTATATCAGGCTTAAAGATACCGTTGAAGATATTTTAGTAATTGAAGTAACCGATGATGGAATTGGGATTCCGTTAAAAAGTCAGGATAAAATTTTCAAGCGATTTTATCAGGCTACTAACAGTAAAGCCCATAATACGGGATCGGGTATTGGTTTGTCGTTGGTAAAATCTTTAGTAGCAATTCATAAAGGAATTATTACTGTCGAAAGTACACCGGGAAAAGGAAGTACATTTAAAGTCGAAATTCCGATTGACCGCGCTTCTTATGAGCATAAAGAGGTATTTGAATATGCGCTTAAAAATGACAATTTAAGTATGCTTATTCCGGAAAAAGCGGCTAAGAAAATCATTCAGAACACAGATTTAAAAGAAAAAATATTAGTAATTGAAGATAATAGCGAACTTAGAAAATATTTGGTGGACTATTTATCTGATTATTACAAAGTTTATGACGCAGAAAATGGAGAAGAAGGGTTAAAAATCTGCCGACAGATTAAACCAATTTTATGTGTTACCGATGTCATGATGCCTGTGATGGATGGACTTGAGTTTTGCAGACAATTAAAAAATGATGAATTTATAAGTCATATTCCAGTTGTAATGCTTACTGCGCTTTCTGAAAATATGGATAAAGTAAAAGGATACGACATTGGCGCTGATGGTTATTTGGTAAAACCTTTTGAGCCATTACTGCTTAAAACGGTTATCGAAAACATGATTAAATCAAGATTAGAGCTCAAACAAAAATTCTCCGGAGAAGTAGAAGGTAAGATTAGTATGCTGACTCATTCGCCAATTGATGAAGAATTTATGGTAAAAGTGACGAATTTAATCAATGATAATTTAAGTGAAGTAGATCTTTCGACAGAATTTCTATGTGATAAATTAGGCGTGAGTTCTTCCAAATTATATAGAAAAATTAAGGAACTGACGGATTTGGCACCAAACGAATTTATCAGAACCATTCGTTTAAAAAAGTCAGCAGAACTGCTCAAAACTAAAAAGTATAATGTTTCAGAAGTTACCAATTTGGTGGGCTTCAATGATCCATTATATTTCAGCCGATGTTTTAAAAAACAGTTTGGTTTCCCGCCAAGTAAGCTTATTTAATTAATTTTTCCATTTTCTATTGAGACCGAATCTTTGTCAAAGTTTAAAACTTTGATAAAGATATCCTAAGCATAAACATAGCCCGCGGTTTCAACCGTGGGAGCAAAATGTATATCCATCGTCCAATTTCCTTGCTATGTCTCCCGTGGTTGAAACCACGGGAATGCTCAAAATAATCAGCTAAATAATTGTAAAAATCCTACAATAATAAAAATCATCCATGTTTTTGATGTATTAATCCATTTTGAACGGTATAGGTAATTCTATTTTTGTCTTATAACTTTTAAACTTTTTAGCATTATGAAAAAGCATATAGACACAGATAATCCGTTGAATAATTTAGATGAATGGGAAGATGATTTGTTACTGCGATATCCAGATCCTTCTGAAAGTACTCCTGAAAAGCAAAAAGAAGAATTTAGAAATTATGTAGATTCAGAAAGAGTAGAAACGGTTAAGGAATTTTACAGAATAAATCATACCTATCAAACGTATGATTTTGTTTGTAATAAAGAAGCAGAATTTCTACAATTCAATAAAAAAGAAATGTCAATCTGGGAAGCTGTTGATTTTTTGAACACACTTGTAGACGACAGCGACCCGGATATTGACTTAGACCAAACACAGCACCTTTTACAGACTTCTGAAGCCATCAGAGCAGACGGCCACCCGGATTGGTTTGTATTAACAGGTTTTATTCATGATTTGGGTAAAATTTTATGTTTGTTCGGCGAACCGCAATGGGCAGTTGTCGGCGATACATTTCCTGTTGGATGTGCTTATTCAGATAAGATTGTTTACTCAGATTTTTTTAAAGAAAACCCCGATTATACAGATGAAAGATTCAATACCAAATTTGGTGTTTACACCCAAAACTGCGGATTGGATAAGGTAAAAATGAGCTGGGGTCATGACGAATATTTATACCAGATTATGAAAGATTATCTTCCAGATCCGGCTTTGTACATGATTCGTTATCATTCATTTTATTCTCAGCATAAAGAAAATGCATATGCACATTTAATGAATGAAAAAGATATCGAAATGTTTGACTGGGTACGAAAATTCAATCCTTATGATTTATATACCAAAGCTCCGGTTAAGCCAGACGTAAAAGCACTACTTCCATATTATAAAGAATTAGTTGCTAAATATTTACCTGAGAAGTTGAAGTTCTAGAAATATCAAAAATTTCATTTGAAAGCTATCTAAAACCAAAATAATGCATAAAACCAAAATATTTTTTTTAACCCTTCTGGTACTTTGCGGAACTTTTGTTTCGGCTCAGGAACAAGATCGCAACGATTGGGAAAATCCTCAAGTATATCAAATTAACAGAGAACCGGCGCGTGCTGCTTTTCTGCCTTACGCAGACGAAACCTCTGCAATAAGTGATAAATATGAAAACTCTCCGTGGTATTTTTCTTTAAATGGCAAATGGAAATTTGCGTGGTCGCCAACACCAGATCAGCGCCCAAAAGATTTTTACAAAACAGATTTCAGTACTTTACATTGGAAAGAACTTCAGGTACCTTCCAATTGGGAACTGAATGGATATGGTGTGCCAATTTACACCAATATCACGTATCCTTTCGAAAAAAATCCACCGTTTATTAATCATTGGGATAACCCTGTTGGGTCGTATAAAAAAGATTTTGTACTGCCGCAAAACTGGAAAAACCGACATGTTTTTCTTCATTTTGAAGCGGGAACGTCAGCGATGTATATTTGGGTAAATGGTGAAAAAGTAGGGTATACCGAAAATACCAAAAGTCCGGCAGAATTTGATATTTCCAAGTACTTAAAACCTGGGAAAAATGATTTGGCCGTAGAAGTGTACAGATGGAGTGACGGTTCATATCTGGAAGATCAGGATATGTGGAGACTTTCCGGAATTGATAGAAATGTGTATTTGTACAGTACAGATAATGTTCGCATTTCAGATTTTTTTGCCAGACCAGATTTAGATACGAAATACAAAAACGGAAGTTTAAATGTAGAAGTAAATTTGAAAAATCTGACTTCAACAGCAGTTAACAATCAAAAAATGACTGCGAAGCTAGTTGATGCTTCGGGGAAAAACGTATTTATAAAAGAATTGAATGTCAATTTTGAAGCATCGAAAATTCAGACTTTAAATTTTTCTCAGAATGTTTCCAATCCAAAATTATGGAGCAGTGAAACACCAAACTTATACACGTTGCTTTTAACTTTAAAAAATGCCAAAGGAGACCTTATAGAAACCGTTTCCAGTCAAATCGGATTTAGAAAAGTAGAATTAAAAGGAGCACAATTATTGGTAAACGGAGTTCGATTAATGGTTCATGGTGTAAACATTCACGAACATAATCAGGAAACCGGACATTATCAGGACGAAGCTACGATGATGAAAGACATCAAAATGATGAAGCAGCTGAATATTAATTCAGTACGCTGCAGTCATTATCCAAACAATATTTTATGGGTAAAACTATGTAACAAATACGGTTTGTTTTTGGTTGATGAAGCCAATATCGAAAGCCATGGAATGGGAGTAGAGGGACAGCCTCTAATTTGGATGAATCCAAAAACTAATCCGGGTTTTCTTCCAGAATGGAGAGAAGCACATCTGGATAGAATCTATAGTCTTGTTGAAAGAGATAAAAATATGCCGTCGGTAATTATTTGGTCATTAGGTAATGAAAGTGCCAATGGACCTGTATTTCATGAAGCCTACAAATGGATCAAAAAAAGAGACAATACAAGATTGGTTCAGTTTGAGCAGGCAAAGGAAAATGAAAACACAGATATCGTTTGCCCAATGTATCCGACAATAGAATACATGAAAGAATATGCGGCACGTAAAGAAGTTACACGCCCTTATATTATGTGTGAGTATTCGCATGCGATGGGAAACAGCAGTGGTAATTTTCAGGAATACTGGGATATCATTCGCGGAAGCAAAAACATGCAGGGTGGTTTCATTTGGGATTGGGTAGATCAGGGTTATTTAAGAACCGATGAAGTTGGAAGAAAATATTGGGCTTATGGCGGCGATATGGGAAGCCAAAATTATTTAAATGATGAAAATTTCTGTCACAACGGATTAGTTTATGCAGACAGAACCCCACATCCCGGCGCATTTGAAGTAAAAAAAGTATATCAGGATATTTTATTTAATGCAGTTGATATTAAAAATGGAGTGATCGAAATCATCAACGATTTTGGATTTACAAATTTGAATAAATACAACTTTAAATATGAGGTTTTAGAAAGCGGAAAAGTAATTAAAGAAGGAACAATTAATGTTGCTTTAGATCCGAAAACGAAAAAACAATTTAAGCTTGATTTACCAAAATTACAATCAAAAGAAGGAACAGAATATTTACTGAATGTTTTTGCATACACGAAAGTGAGTTCAGAATTACTGCCTCAGCATTTTGAAATTGCCAAAGAACAGTTTGTAATAGAAGACTCGAACTATTTTAAGAAATCTGAAAAAGTAAATAGGGCTAAAATTCAGGATGAAAAAGAACAGTTTGTGTTGACTTCAGAGAATGTTGTGGTAAAAATCAGCAAAAAAACAGGACTAATTTCTTTCTATAGTTTAAAAGGCGAGGAGTATTTTAAACAATTTCCTGAACCAAATTTCTGGAGAGCACCAACCGATAATGATATTGGAAATAAAATGCAGATTAGAACCAATGTTTGGAGAACGGCAGGTAAAAATACCAATTTAGAAAATATTCAGCAATCGGAGGAAAACGGGCAGCAATATATCGTTGCGAAATTAAAACTGAATGATGTTGCTTCTGATTATATCATTAAATATTCATTAGGAAATGATGGTGCTCTAGAAATACAAGCATCTTATAAAAAAGGTAATAATCCATTGCCGGAACTACCGCGTTTCGGAATGATTTTTACCTTAAAAAATACGTTAGAAAATCTGGATTATTATGGAAGAGGACCTTTAGAAAATTATCCGGACAGAAAAACCTCTTCATTCAAAGGAGTTTATTACAGTAAAGTTGCAGACCAATATGTGCCTTATACACGCCCACAAGAAAATGGATACAAGACGGATATACGCTGGTTTAAATTGTCAGGCAACAAAGGAAATGGCCTGGAGATAAAAGGTCTGCAGCCTTTAGGTATGAGTACTTTAAATAATTATCCGAGTGATTTTGACGGAGGAATTTCTAAGAAAAATATTCATTCCAGCGATATTACTCCAAGAAATGAAGTTGTTGTTTGTGTTGATTTAACCCAGCGCGGCTTAGGAGGAGACAACAGCTGGGGATTGCCTCCGCACGAACAATATGTATTAAACCAAAGCGAATACAGCTACGGATTTGTTATAAAACCAATTTTTTAAACTGACCACTGAATACTGACACTGAACACGATCAACTGACCACTGAATATTAAAAAATGAATAACACTACAAAAGGAAGATTGATTTCTTTGGATGCGCTGCGCGGATTTGTTATGTTTTGGATTATGAGCGGAGAACATATTATTCACGCTCTGGCCAAAGCCGCCCCAATTCCCGTTTTTATCTGGATGTCATCGCAACTGCATCATGCAGAATGGAATGGAATTACGTTTTATGATATGATTTTTCCTGTTTTTCTGTTTGTTGCAGGAGTTTCAATGCCCTATTCTTTTGAAAAGAAAATGGAACTTGCCGGTGTAAAAACGCCACAAGAATTACCAGGTAGCGAAAAGAAGAAAATTTATTTATCAATGCTGAGAAGAACCTGTATTTTACTGGTTTTAGGTTTTGTGGTAAATGGATTATTGCGATTTGATGGTTTTGATCATACCCGCTTTGCAAGTGTTTTAGGACGAATTGGACTGGCTTGGTTTTTTGCAGGAATCATCTATTTGAATTTTAATTTTAAAAAACAATTAATCTGGTTCTTCGGTATTTTGATTGGCTATTATGCCGCAATGAAATGGATTCCTGTTCCTGAATTTGGCGCAGGGGTTTTAACCAAAGAAGGATCACTGGAAGGATATATTGACCGCTTGTTTTTACCCGGCAGACTGCATAGTACGGTTTATGATCCGGAAGGAATATTTTCTACTATACCTGCTGTTGCTACAGCTTTATTGGGTGTTTTTATTGGAACATTTTTAAAAATAAAATATCCATTTTCTATAAAAGTAAAATTGCTTTTAATGGCTCTTACGGGAGTGATTTTGATCCTGGCAGGTTTGCTTTGGGATATTAATTTCCCAATCAATAAACATTTGTGGACGAGTTCATTTGTATGTTTTGTAGGCGGATTCAGTATTTTGTTTTTTGTTTTTTTCTATTTGATAATTGATTTGTTCGGTTTTCATAAATGGGCATTCCCATTAATATTAATCGGTTCAAATTCTATTTTAATTTACATCGCTGCCGAAGGTTTAGTTGATTTTAAACATACAGCAGATTATGTTTTTGGCGGACTTATCAATTTTGCGCCGCTTGTATGGCAGCCTTTTTTTGCAGCGCTGTCAGTAACCGTAGTGCAACTTCTGTTACTTTATTTTCTGTATAAAAGAAAATGGTTTCTAAAAATTTAGAATGAAGAAAACCAGTTTTGAAGTTAATTTTTAAACACATAGAAACATAGATTTATTTTTTATACAAGAGAATAAAAAAGATGAAATAAGAAACACGTTTCTTACACATAGCTATGTGAATTTATAGTAATGAAATGCCTTTTGTTCAATTTCTAAAACTATATACCTATGTGTTAAAAAATAAATTTAAATACATTTTACTATCTAACCACACAATAACCACACATTATGAATGTATTACAAACCGCAGATTACATTGTTTTCTTTATTTACTTTGTCATAGTCACGGCTTATGGAATGTATATTTACAGAAGCAAGAAAACCGCAGCAACGAGCTCCAACGAATATTTTTTAGCCGAAGGATCGCTTACCTGGTGGGCAATTGGAGCATCGCTGATCGCTTCTAATATTTCAGCAGAACATTTTATAGGTATGAGCGGTTCGGGTTTTGCGATTGGATTGGCCATTGCTTCTTACGAATGGATGTCTGCCGCCACATTAATTATCGTGGCGATGTTTATTTTACCCATTTATCTTAAAAACAAGATATTTACCATGCCGCAGTTTCTGGCCAAAAGATACAGCGGAACAGTAAGTACCATTATGGCCATTATCTGGCTTTTAATTTATGTGTTTGTAAATCTTACTTCTATCATTTATTTAGGTGCTTTGGCTATTTCATCAATTGCTCCTGTAAGTTTTCAGTTTTGTGTTATTGCGCTGAGTTTATTCTCTGTGATAGTAACTTTAGGAGGAATGAAAGTAATTGGATATACGGATATGTTTCAGGTTATAGTATTAATTCTAGGCGGATTAGTAACCACTTATTTGGCATTGACTTTACTTTCAGATCAGTTTGGTTTTGGAAAAGACATTCTAAAAGGACTGGCTATCATTGCCGATGAAGCGCCCGGACATTTGCACATGATATTAGAAAAGTCAAATCCACATTATAGTGAACTGCCGGGAATGTCTGTTTTGGTTGGCGGTATGTTAATCAATAATCTGGCGTATTGGGGATGCAATCAATATATTGTGCAGAGAGCGTTAGGTGCCGATTTAAAAACGGCCCGTAAAGGAATTTTATTTGCTGCTTTTCTAAAATTATTAGTTCCAATTATTGCCGTTTTACCGGGTATCGCCATGTTCGTAATGCATTCAAACGGAATGTTTCAGCAGGAAATGGTAGATGCCGCAGGAGTTTTAAAACCAGATCAGGCTTATCCAACTTTAATGAATTTACTTCCTGCAGGATTAAAAGGTGTCGCTTTAGCCGCTTTGACTGCTGCAATCGTAGCTTCTTTAGCAGGAAAAGCAAATAGTATTTCGACTATATTTTCTTTAGATATTTATAAAAAATATTTCAATTCGCAGGCAACAGAAAAAAAGCTGGTACGTACCGGAAGATGGTGCGTTGTGGTCTGCATGATCATTGCGGCTATTGTAGCTCCGGCATTAAAATCATTAGATCAGGCGTATCAGTTTATACAGGAATATGTTGGGTTCTTTTCACCCGGAGTATTAGCGGTTTTTTTATTGGGAATGTTCTGGAAAAAAACAACACCATCAGCCGGACTTGCGGGAGCATTATTAACAGTACCGCTTGCCGCCATATTGAAATTCCTGCCAATGTGGACAGACGGAGCTTTTCCTGATTATCCTTTCTTAGACCGAATGACTATTGTTTTCTTTTTAATTGTATTTATAATGGCTGGCATTAGTCTGGCAAAACCAGTTTCTGATCAAGAAGCTGAAATACATCAAATAGAAGTCGATAATTCGATGTTTAAAGTGTCTTCAGAATTTATTGTAGGCTCTTTTATTATCTGCGGAATATTAGTGGCTTTATATACCGTTTTTTGGTAATTTTTGAAATTGAGAAATTGCAACAAAGAATCATCAAAGATTAAAATAAAATAGAAATGAAAAGAAATTTTATAATAGCACTGTTTGTTTTCTGTATTTCCTTAACCGTTTCGGCGCAAAAGATATTTGACATTAAAAAATATGGCGCCGTAGGAGACGGAAAAACTTTAAATACAAAAGCAATTCAAAAAGCGATTGATGCGGCAAACAAAAATAAAGGCGGAAGAGTTGTTTTTTCTAAAGGAAAATTTCTATCTGGAAGCATAGTCCTGAAAAGCGAAGTTGAATTGTTTTTTGAAGAAGGAGCAATTTTATTAGGAAGTACCAATCCGGATGATTATCCTAAATTTGAAGGAATAAGAGCTTTGATTATAGCCAATGAAGCAAAAAATATTGCGGTAAACGGAAAGGGAATTATTGACGGACAAGGAAGAGAACTGGCATTAGCAATCGATAGTCTGCATCATACAGGAGTTCGAATTGATCCCAAATACAATTACAGAAGAATGCGTCCTGAAGATGGAAGAGGAAAACTGATTTCGTTTGTAAAATGCGATTCTATAACCATGATCAATATCACTTTAGAAAACAGTCCGGGCTGGGTGCAGTGTTTTACCGAATGCAAAAATATTGTAATCGATGCTATGAAAGTCAATAGTACCGCTTATTGGAACAATGATGGAATTGATGTTAACGGATGTGAAAATGTTCGAATTACAAACTGCAATGTAAACGCCGCAGATGATGGAATTTGTCTAAAATCGGAATCACCAGGTTTGGAGAATAATAATATTTACATTGCAAACTGCAGGATTAGATCAAGTGCCAATGCAGTTAAATTTGGTACAGGTTCTTACGGTAGTTTCAAAAACGTAACTATCGAGAATATCGAAGTCTATGATACTTTCAGATCGGCAATCGCGATTGAATCTGTGGATGGAGCCGAGATTGAGAATATTAAAGTTTCAAATATTACGGCCGTAAATACAGGAAATGCTATATTTATTCGTTTAGGTCACAGAAATGGAGATAAGCCGGGTTATATCAAAAATGTATCTATTAAAAATGTAAAAGTACAAGTTCCTTTTGGTCGTCCTGATATTGATTATGATCTGCGCGGACCAGAAGTTGATTATTTCCATAATCCGTTTCCGGCTTCTATTGTGGGAATTCCGGGGCATTTGATAGAAAATGTAACTTTAGAAAATATTGAAATTACCTATCCGGGAAGAGCCTCAAAAGGAATGGCATATCATCCTTTAACCCGATTGAAAGATGTAAAAGAAAACATAAATGGTTATCCCGAATTTTCCATGTTTGGAGAATTACCTTCTTGGGGATTTTATATCCGTCACTTAAACGGAATTGAAATGAAAAATATAAAATTGATTTTGGAGAAAGATGATTTCCGTCCAGCTTTTGTTTTTGATGATGTAAAAAATCTTACGTTGAAAGCTATTGATATTCCTTCAGACAAAACTAACCAGATTATTTTTAAAGATGTTTCATCAAGCCATTTAGACAGTGAATCTTTAAAACAAAAAATAGAACCAGAACAAAATAAATTTGAATTGCCTGCGCATTGAAATTTTGGCACAAACGCACGAAGACACAAAGTTTTTTACCACAGATTGTAAATTTTTTTTTCACGCAGATTTAAAAAAGATTTAAGCAGATTCTGCGTGAAACAAAAAACGCTGCGACTTTGCGAGATTAAAAAAATAAACAAAAGAAACTTTGCGAGTCTGAGGTAAAAATAATTTGACTCAATTGGTTTTTAATAAATAAAATGAAATGAAAAAGAAATCTATAATCGCGATCCTATTTTTTTGTCTTTCGCTGACCGTTACGGCACAGAATGTTTACGATATTAAAAAATACGGAGCAAAAGGAGACGGAAAAACCAATGATGCGGCAGCGATTCAAAAAGCAATTGATGCCTGCACTAAAACGGGCGGAAGAGTTTTAATTCCGGCACCTTTTACATTTTTAGCCGGACCAATTGATGTAAAATCCAATGTAGATCTTCATATCGAAGCCGGAGCGAAATTATTAGCAAGTCCGGATGAAAAATTATACACAAAAAGTGCTTTTAGAACTAACCCGGGAGAAGGTACGATTTGGATTGGAGGAGAAAATGTCGAGGATTTTGCCATTAGCGGAAGCGGAAAAATAGATGGAAACGGAATTTCTTTTATGGGTGAAGAACTCGAAGATTCTTATGTTTTAAAGCCCTTTAATGTTTTAGATCCAAGACCGCACGTATTGACCATTATTGGAGGAAAAAATATCAGGATCAAAGATGTTCATATCGGAAATTCGGCTTATTGGACCATTCATTTGGTTGGCTGTAATGATGTTGTTATTAGCGGTATTACTTTGTTAAACAGCTTAAAAGTGCGTAATAGTGACGGTATCGATTTGGATCATTCTAAAAATGTGAGAATCAGTGATTGTTATATCGAAAGCGGCGATGATTGTATTTGTCTAAAAAACAGAAGAGAATTTGAAGAATTTGGAGCCTGCGAAAATATTACTGTGACCAATTGCACCATGACGAGCAGCAGTTGTGCCATTAAAATTGGTTCAGAAAACATGGACGCAATCAGACAAGTGGTTTTCAATAATTGTATCATCAAAAACAGCAATCGCGCGTTGGGAATTCAAAATCGAGATGAAGGAACAGTGAGCGATGTTATTTTCTCCAATATCATTATCGAAGGTAAATTGACTACCGATACCTGGTGGGGAAAAGCAGAACCCATTTATTTAACGGCTTTTAGGAGAGCAAAAGGAAATCATAAAGATGCCAACTGGCGTTTTCCAAAAGGAGCTACAGAAGGAAAAGTAGGCGAAATAAAGAATATTTATTTCTCTAATATTCAATGCACAGGAGAAAATGGTGTGTTTGTAAGCGGCGAATCTAAAGATAAAATCAAGAACATTGTTTTTGATAATGTGAGTGTTTTTATTGATAAAACAACCTCTTTTCCTGGCGGAGTATATGACAGACGTCCCTCTAATGTAGAAGGTTTTGTAAAAGGAAGTACTTCGGGATTCTACTTTGATTCGGCAGAACGTATTAAAGTGCAGAATTGTACCGTACAATGGGGAAAAAACAGACCAGAATATTTTAAATACGCTGTGGAAAGTAAAAATGTAGATGAATTAATCGTAACAAATTTAGAAGGACAATCAGCTTTTCCTGCTAAATTAGAGGCGGTAAAAAAATAATTCCTTCCATTCCAAAAACTATGAAAAATAATATTCTTAGAACATTCACCATTTGTATGCTTTTAAGCAGTTTTTATGTAAATGCTCAAAAAACAATTTTAGAAGTTGATGCCTCAAAAAACATCACCAAAATTCAGCCAACCATGTTCGGTTTGTTTTTTGAAGATATTAATTTTGCTGCAGACGGAGGATTATATGCCGAATTGATTAAAAACAGGTCTTTCGAATTTGATAAACCTTTTATGGGATGGGAACAGCCCAATACTAAAAGATCTTCTTTAAATAAAGAATCGGGGAGTGCGGTGCCAGTCAAAGTTGAGGCAGGCAATACGGTTTTTTGCAGAGTAGAAATCAACAATGCAAAAGGTTATGCTTTAATAAATGAAGGTTTCAGAGGAATGGGAGTGAAAAAAGATGCAAAATACAACCTTTCATTAAAAGCAGCCAATCACAATTTGGCAATTCAAAAGGTTATCATTCAGCTTATTGATAAAAATCAAAAAGTGATTGGAGAAACGAGCATTGTCCCAAAATCTGATCAATGGACAAATTATACTGCATCAATTTCAGCAACTCAAACCGAAGCAAAAGCAAAGCTCAAAATAACTTTTGAAGGAACAGGAACGATAGATTTAGATATGATTTCACTGTTTCCGGAAGATACCTGGAAGAATAGAAAAAACGGACTTCGTAAAGATTTGGTGCAGCTTTTATATGATATGAAACCTGGCTTTTTGCGTTTTCCGGGAGGTTGTATTGTTGAAGGAAGAACGTTGTCTGATCGTTATCAGTGGAAAAAATCAGTTGGGAATGTAGAAGAAAGAAAAACGATGATGAACCGTTGGAATGTAGAATTCAACCACAAACAAACTCCGGATTATTTTCAAAGCTTTGGCTTGGGATTTTTTGAATATTTCCAGCTTTCAGAAGACATTGGAGCAGAACCATTGCCGATTTTAAGCTGCGGAATGGCTTGTCAGTACAATACGGGAGAATTAGCTCCAATAAACGAACTCGATCCATATGTGCAGGATGCTTTAGATTTAATTGAATTTGCCAATGGAGCTGTAACGACAACCTGGGGGAAAATCCGTTCCGATATGGGACATCCAAAACCATTTAATCTAAAATATATTGGAGTAGGAAACGAACAATGGGGTCCGGATTATATAGACAGATACAAAGTTTTTGAAAAAGCAATTAAAGCAAAATATCCAAATATCATCATTGTATCCGGAAGCGGGCCTTCGCCAGATGGAGAGCATTTTGATTTTGCGATGGAACAGCTTAAAAAACTAAATGCAGAATTGGTAGACGAGCATTATTACAAAAGCCCGCAATGGTTTAGAGAAAACGCCGGACGTTATGATAATTATGACAGAAAAGGGACAAAAATATTTGCAGGAGAATATGCCGCGCAAAGTGTTTCAGGCGCAAACCCGAATAACAGAAATAATTGGGAATGTGCTTTTTCTGAAGCCGCCTTCATGACTGGCTTGGAAAGAAATGCAGAAGTAGTTCATTTAACATCTTATGCACCTTTAATGGCTCATGAAGAGGCGTGGCAATGGACTCCAGATATGATTTGGTTCAATAATTTAGAATCTTACGGTTCAGCCAATTATTATGTGCAGCAATTGTTTTCAACTAATAAAGGAACAGATTTGTTAAGCATTACCAAAGATGGAAAAGCTTTAATGGGACAAAATAGTTTATATGCATCGGCAGTAAAAGATGTAAACAGCAAAGAAATAATTGTGAAATTGGTAAATACTGCTACATCAGCACAAGATATTAGTATCGATTTAAAAGGAGCAAAATTAGGATCAAAAGGAACAATTATTAGACTTGTAAGCCCAAATACACAAGATGAAAATACATTTGCAGATCCGAAAAAGATAACTCCAAAACAAAGTGAGTACAAAATAACAAAAGGAAACCAGCAATTAAATCTTCCTGCTTATTCGGTAACTGTTTTAAAACTCAAAATGATTTAATTATTCAATAAATTCAGAATATTATTTTCAACTTAAAATTAAAAATGCATGTGGTACAATTCTCTTAAAAAAAGCTTTTTTCTGCTATTTATAATGGCAGGATTTTCTTCTTATGCGCAGCAGGATTTAAAATTGCAATACAACCAGCCTGCAGTTGAATGGACAGAAGCTTTACCTATAGGGAACGGTACACTAGGTGCAATGGCTTTTGGAAGAGTAGATACAGAATTAATTCAGTTGAATGAAGCTACTTTATGGAGCGGAGGCCCAGTGCAGAAAAATGTGAATCCGGATGCTTTTAAATATCTGGCACTGATTAGGGAAGCACTTACCAATGAAGATTTCGAAAAAGCGTATAGTTTGACTAAAAACATGCAGGGTGCTTACAGCGAAAGTTTTATGCCGTTGGGAGATCTTATTTTAAATCAGAATTTTAACGGTCAAAAAGCGGATTCTTATAACCGAAGTCTTGATATTGAAACAGGATTAGCAATAACCAATTTTAAAATTGATGGCGTAAATTATAAAAGAGAAATTTTTGCTTCGGCACCGGCGCAATGCATCGTAATTAAACTTTCGGCAGATCAATTGAAGAAACTTTCAGTAACAATTGATGCTGCAAGTCTTTTAAAAAATCAAAAATCAATACAAAATCAATCTTTGGTTTTAAAAGGAAAAGGACCTTCACATGCAGATCCTAATTATATTGATTACAACAAAGAACCTGTTATTTATGATGATCCAACAGGCTGTAGAGGAATGCGTTTTGAATTGATTATTAAGCCAGTTATAAAAGACGGAGAAATAAGTTCTGATGGAAATAAATTAGTTATCAAAGATGCATCTGAAATACTACTTTTTGTTTCGGCTGCAACCAGTTTTAACGGATTTGATAAATGTCCGGACAGTCAGGGAAAAGACGAACATAAATTGGCAGAAAGCCCAATTAAAAAAGCTTCCGCTAAAAAATATGATAGTTTATTAAAAGAACATATTGCAGATTTTCAGCATTTATTTAACAGAGTTTCATTACAGCTTAATCAAAAAGAAACCAATAAATCTAATCTGCCTACAGATACAAGATTAGAACAATACGCAAAAGGAGAAAAAGATGCCGGACTTGAAGCTTTATTTTTTCAATACGGACGTTATCTTTTAATTTCATCTTCACGCACACACAATACTCCAGCCAACTTACAAGGCATTTGGAACAATAAACTTCGTGCGCCCTGGAGCAGTAATTACACGACAAACATTAATTTACAGATGAATTACTGGCCTGTAGAATCAGGAAGTTTGTCTGAATTGTTTTTTCCGCTTGACGAATTTATAAAAAACGTTTCTGTTACAGGAGCCGAAACTGCAAAAAGTTATTATCATGCCAATGGTTGGGTATTGCATCATAATTCAGATATATGGGCAACAACAAATCCTGTGGGTGATTTTGGAAAAGGCGATCCAATGTGGGCCAATTGGTATATGGGTGCCAACTGGCTGAGCAGACATTTATGGGAACATTATGAATATACAGGCGACAAGGAATATTTAAAGAAAGTATATCCAATTATAAAAGGCGCAGCAGAATTTAGTTTAGACTGGCTTCAAAAAGAGAAGAATGGTTATCTGGTCACAATGCCTTCGACATCACCGGAAAACAAATATTTTTATGATGGAAAAAAAGGAGGTGTTGTCACCACTGCTTCGACGATGGATATTGGAATCATAAAAGATGTATTCGAAAATACGATAGAAGCCTCTAAAGTGCTCAATACCGATTCAGCATTCAGGCAAACGGTGAGCCAGACGGCAGACAAATTACTTCCTTTTCAAATTGGCAGTAAAGGACAGCTTCAGGAATGGTACAAAGATTTTGAGGATGAAGATCCGCATCACAGACATACTTCTCATTTATATGCTTTACATCCTGCTAATTTAATTTCGCCGCTAAAAACTCCGGCATTAGCTGAAGCTGCAAAGAAAACATTAGAACTACGCGGCGATGATGGTACTGGCTGGAGTCTGGCATGGAAAGTGAATATGTGGGCAAGACTTTTAGATGGGAATCATGCTTATAGATTATTCAAAAACCAATTAAGATTAACAAAAGAAAACAATACAGAGTACAGTAGACACGGAGGATGTTATCCGAATCTTTTTGATGCTCATCCGCCTTTTCAGATAGACGGAAATTTTGCCGGGACCGCGGGTGTTATTGAGATGTTAATGCAAAGTCAAAATAAAGAAATTCACCTGCTTCCCGCTCTTCCTGATGCGTGGACAAACGGCGAAATAAAAGGCATTACGGCAAAAGGTAATTTTACCGTAGATATAAAATGGAATGATGGTAAAATGACTCAGGCAACAATTCTGTCTAATAATGGTGGTAAATGTTGCGTAAGAGCTGCAGTACCTTTTGCAATTGAAAAGCTTAATATTAAAAGTGAGAAATCTTCCCTTGGTTATACTGCAGTATTTGAAACTAAAAAAGGTATGTCATATCTAGTGATATCATCAAAATAGTTGACACAAATGATGTAATAGGTTTTAAATGAAAATGGCCATTTTAATTTTTTTTAAAACAGATTACTTCTCATTTGTATGCATGAAATAAAAGTTTAATTTTACTTTTTAAGGTTCTGTCGCATCTAGCTACATTTTAACTTAGAAATAAATCAATTTTTGGCTTCTGTTGAACAACGAGGAATGTGTTTTGTAAAAAACAATGCCAAATAGAAAACAAAAGCAGGATCTTTAGATTTGTATGGAAATCTGTCTTTTAGATAGAATTGAACTTTAAAGTTTTATAGAGTTTTTGATGTTTTAGTAATGTTTCGAACTTGAGCCTTCAAATTGTTTTAATACAGTATTATAAGTTCTTGTTAAATCTAAATACATCGATTGTGCTCCCAGTTTAACTCTAGCATTATAAGAAAAGCTATTATTTAATTGCCTGCTGATTCTGAAACTCTTCGATTGTTAAGTTTCCGAGTGCAGAATGTCTTCTGCAGGTGTTGTAAAAGTTCTCGATATAATCGGTTATTGATTTTTCTGCTCTCTCTTTAGTCCTATATTTATTTTGGTATACCAGTTCTACCTTTAATGTCTTGAAGAAGCTTTCTGCTATTGCATTATCATAGTAGTTTCCTTTTCGGCTCATACTTTGGGTTATTTTATTTGTGGCTAATAAAGCAATAAACTCACGGCAGGCATATTGCTTTCCTTGGTCTGAGTGAAAGAGTAGTTCCTGATTCTTCTGCAATGGACGATTTAAAAGAGCTTTCGTTAAAGAGGTGATGCTTGTATCTTTTGCTCTCATTGTTTCGCTGATTGACCAGCCCATCACCTTACGGTCAAAAAGGTCTATTACCACAGTGAGATAGATCCAGCCTTCATCTGTTTCGATGTAGGTTATATCAGAAACCCAGATTTCGTTTCTTCTGGCTGCCTTAAAAATCTGTTCCAATCTGTTTTCTGCTGATCTGTTATTACGGGGTGGGCTTGTAGTCTTTTTATATTTAGATTTTGCAATGCTTCTCAGATGGTTTTCCTTCATAATCTGCCCGACAAATTTTCTGGAAACTTTTATCCCGATGGAATCTAATTCTTTAGCAATTCCCGGGCTTCTGTATCGGCTTTGGCTCCAGTGGTAAATTCTTATAATTTCTTTTATTATATGGGCTTTCCACACTGACTTTGCAGTAGGTGTTCTTTTCCTCCATCGGAAGAAACTGCTTTTGTGAATCTGAAAAATCCGGCACATCTTCTCGACAGGAAATATTTCAGCATTTTCTCTGATGAATTCATATTTCACCCGCCGCTCCTGGAGAAGATATTTTGAGCCTTTTTTAGGATGTCCCTTTCAATTTCTAATTCTTTTATCAGTTTCCGAAGCTTCTGCAGCTCATTTTTGTGGGATATTTCAGATGAAGTTTTCTTTATGGTAAATCTGCCTTCTTGGTAAAGCTTCTTCCAGTGCTGAAGGTTACTTGTACTGATGTTGAGTTCTCTTGCCACGTCGCTGACCCTTCCGCAGTGGATGCTCATGGAAGCGGCCAGAATCTTAAAGCCTAAAGTAAAGGTTCTTATCGTATTTTTCATGCTGTTAAAATTAGCAGGAATAAAATTAGCTGCCAGCCAAAAATTTTAGGTAATATGTCTTCATTTTTTATTGCTCCAGATAAACACTGCCTAAGCGTTTAGTCGTAAAAAAGGTATCAACTCCAAAATGGAAAATTCCGAAAAAACCGCCATAACTTTCTGTGGCTAAAAAGCTTTGCCGTCCATTTTACTTTCTCCTCAATTTAAATCTTTTACTTGAAAAAGACAGATGTGACAGAATCTAAATTCCAGCTTTTATTTATTTAAATCCTTCTCTGTTCATTTCGACCCGTAAAATGTTCAACTCACCCTATTGTATCGAGTAATACGTCAAAAGCGAATGCATCTTTGTATTGAATTTAAAACTTAATATCAATGCAAAAGATTATTTTAATGGCAGCCGGGCTGCTTTTCAGCCTCAACATTTTAGCCCAAACAACCAATGATAAAATTTTGGGTAAATGGACAAACGAAGACAAAACGCGTATCATCGAATTTGTAAAGAGCGGTGATGCTTATGATGCCATCATTCGAAAGGCTGAAGACAATAGCTTAGTTGGTAAAAAGCAAATAACGGCTCTGGAAGCAACTGGTACCACTTCATTTGCGGATGGTACGCTGCACATTATCAAAAAGGGGAAAACGGCAAAATGCACGGCTTCACTTTCTGGGGATACTACGCTGTACATTAAAGCGAGCTATGGTATGATGTCTAAATCCCTAACCTGGACTAAGCTCTAAATTATTCCAGGCAATGAAAACTATTATTTTAGCACTATTGGGTTTCACCAGCTTCAATGCAATAGGCCAGGTACATTTTGGCTCATTGCAGGAAGTGCTGGCTTATGCAGATAAAAATGCCATCTCTATCCAAAGTGCGTTGCATCAGGAACAAATAGCCACCGTAAAAAACAAAGCATCAAAAACAGCCTTATTACCTACTGTAAATGCATCTGCCGGATTTAATGATAACATTACCATACAGCCAACCCTGGTTCCTGCTAATTTATTCAATCCTGCTGCACCGCAAGGTACCTTCAATGAATATACTTTTGGAAAGAGATATATTTACAACGCTGGCGCACAAGCCAATTGGGATGTTATTAACTTTCAGAAGTGGTTTGATATAAAGATTTCCCAAGCTGCTTTACAATTGAACCAAGCCAATACCATCAATACAAAGTATCAGGTTTACAACCAACTGGCTCAGACTTATTTTTCCATTTTGTTAACGGAAAAATATTTGAAAATAAGCAAAGAAAATATTGTAACAGCAGATAATATTTACCAAATAGCAAAAGATAAATATGATACCGGAATTTTCACGGAAGAAAACCTGAACCGCAGCAAGATTCAGCTAGTACAGGCAAAGCAGCAAGTAAGCAGTCTGGAGTCTTCTTTAGAACAACTCTACAACCAATTACAGTCACAACTTAACATCGATGAACCACTCATTTTAAAAGATGAACTTCTGGATAAAGAAATGGATACTGGTAATGCACTTGTAATAACAACATCTGATCCTGAGGTATTGGTGCAGGAAGCACAGGTACAACTAAGCGAAAAACTACTAGCCCAAACCAAATCATTGCATTATCCAACACTTACATTGGGCTATCAATATAATTATAATTGGGCAACAGATAAGATGACGGATTTTTCACAAGCCAATAACCTGCCACAACAATTTTGGGGACTAAAATTGAGTGTACCCATCTTCAACGGCTTCAGTACCAAATCAAAAATCAAACAGTCGAAAATCCAATTGGAACAAGAGCAAATGGTGCTGAACAGTAAGAAGCTAGTGGCAAAAAAAGATGATGACAATCTGCAAATACAATACAGACAAGGAACTGAGGATTTTATAAAACAGGAAGAGGTTTTGCAATTACAGAATAAAAATGATAACCATTCCAAGAATCGCTATGACAGCGGCATCATTGGTTTAGATGAGAGATTGGATAAATTTAAGGATTTGCTGGAAGTACAAAATCAATATATGCAAAGCCTCAGCAACCAATATATCAGCTATTACAAGCTTTATATCCGCAAGCAGTTTTAAGCATAATCATAAATGTTATTATAAAATATCAATGAAAACAAATAAAATAATAGTTGGATTATTCCTTGTTCCAATGTTCGTCCTATTGTCTTGCAGCCGTCAGGTGGAAATAACACCACAACACAAGACTATACAGCAGGCTATTTTTGCAAGCGGGAATCTAGAGCAGGAAGATGAATATATAATTTCAGCGGCGGCCGATGGTATTATTCAGGAATTGAGCATTCGTGAAGGTGATTATATTTCTAAAGGAGAATTACTGGTAAGAATTGACAGCGATGTTTCTAATACGCAGCTGCAGGAAGCACGAGTAGTTTATAACGATGCGAAACAAAATTCGTCGGCTGATGCACCGCAATTAGAGCAGATAAAATCACAGATAAACCAGTCTATGAATCAGCTCAATCTGGACAAAATTAACTATCAGCGTTATGCCGATTTGCGCAGGAAAAATTCTGTATCTCAGTTGGAATATGAAAAAGCAGAACTACAATACAAAGCCTCACAAAGCAGCTTACAGGTATTGGAGAAGAGTTACAAACAAGCGCAGGATGCATTACAATTAAATGCCGATCGTAGTCTGCAACAGGTAAAAACGCAGCAAGCTATTTTAAACGATTACAGCATACAAGCAGATAAGGACGGTATTGTGCTGGAGGTTTTAAAAAAGAAAGGCGAACTGGTACGAAAGGGCGAGGTGATTGCCAAAATCGGTAGTGGTAAAAACATCCTTAAGCTATTTATTGCAGAAGATGATATTACAAAACTTTCCATAGGTCAGGAAGCGATTGTGCAAATGAACAATTATCCCGACACTATATTTACCGCATCCATCACCAGGATACTTCCAGCGTTTGACGAGACAGAACAATCATTCACAGCAGAGGCAACCTTTGTAAATCCACCACAGCTTTTACTTTCAGGCACACAGCTTCAAGCAAATATTAAGCAGCGAGGCACAAAGAAAGTTTTAGTTATTCCATCAGCAGCGGTCATCCGTGGCAAATATGTAGAGTTAAAAAATGGTGAAGCAAAAGAAATAAAGATTGGACAAAAATCAGGCAATTGGGTGGAAGTAAAACAAGGCTTGACCGAAAAAGATATTATTCTTTTACCAAAAGGAAAGGATAAGGAAGAAGTTATTACAAAGCCCGGTGCTGAGTAGAAAATATATAGATGTATGATCATTGTAAACAGATATTCTTTTATCGTTTTATACATTTTTTTAATGATGGATAAATCCTTTGCACAATTTCCGCAAGGCGACAAATGGTATCAGAATCCATTGGGATTTGAATCCTTAAAGCTTCATACAAGCATGGGGTTTATTGTTCCACTCGCAGTTGTAGGTACTGCATTATTGCTTACAAAAAAAGACAGTACACTACAAGACAGATTAAGTATTTATTCAGAGATGGGTGTCACATTTGGGTACAAATATCCTTACAGCACCTTAGTACAAAACAGTACAGGCGTAAATCTGATGATGCGGAAATGGATGTCCATTGGTACAGAGTTTAGTACCACAGCACCTGTTGACGATTATAACAATACCGTGGGTTTTGCGATAAGACCTTTTGTAAGATTCTACGCAGTGAATAAACCTGATTGGAAATTATGGTTTGAAGCAGGTGGTGGTATGATATATTTTATAGATAATTTTCCAAAGCCTACCACGCAAGACAATCGCCTTGGTACCTATTGGAATGGAACAACCAAGTACGGCATTGGAACATCAATACATCTCAAAGACAATATGGACTTACTGTTTGGCGCACGACATCTTCATATTTCTAATGGCAATACAAAAGGTGTAACAAGAAACCCTTCACACGACAGCAACGGATTATTTGTTGGATTAAGCTGGAATTAAAAAAAAAGAAAGAAATGGCAAATATAAATAACAAAATTTCCTGGACACATCTTACTTCAAAAGTAAAACAGTTGATTGTAGCAGTACTAAGCGTAACATTTGGGATATCGATGTACGTTTTTATGAACAGCTTTATGAACGGTGTAAATAATGCCCAAACCGATATCACATTTACCTCAATGTCACACATAAGAGTATATAATGATCCTGCGGGAGAACCTACAATACTGCTGCCGCAAAAGAACACTTCGGATACATTGACTATGGTGAGCAATGCCAAGCACATCAATTATACAGAAGGTATGATTAATGCCGATGAAGTAAAAGAAGTATTGCAAAAAAACAAAGACATTGTCGCTATTACCGAACAGGTCAATCAAAATGTATTTTTCAGAAACGGCGTAACCAAAGTAAGCGGTTCACTTTCTGGTGTTGATGTAGCGAACGAAATTCAGATGTTTAACACCACAGAGTATATAACCGAGGGCAGTTTAAATGATTTAGACAAGCGTTTGGATGCTGTGGTACTGGGCAGTGGACTGGCAAATAAGTTAAGTGCGTCAATGGGGGACAATATATCGCTTACTACAGCCGATGGCGTAAATAAAGTTTTTAAGGTCGTGGGATTAATAGAAACAGGGAGCGGAAGTGTCGATAAGAGCCGTGCCATTATTTCTATTAACACAGCACGACAGTTATTATCCAAGAATAAAAGTTATGCAACAGATGTGATGGCAAATGTAAAGGACTACAACGATGCAAAAACTATTGCCAATGAAGTGCGTGCAGATATTAAATACAAAACAGAAGCCTGGCAGGAAGGTAATGCCCAATTAGAATCTGCCAATTCCTTGCGGGACATCATAGCGATTGCTGTTTCCCTTACCATACTTATTGTGGCGGGTTTTGGAATTTATAACATTATGAATATGACCGTGAGTGAAAAGATACGGGAGATTGCCATCCTGAAAGCAATGGGTTTTGATGGCAAAGACATCGTATATATTTTCCTGGTTCAATCTGTTATCATCGGGTTAATAGGTGGTTTTATAGGCTTATTATTAGGTTTTGCAGTTGCTTCGATTGTAGACAGAATTCCATTTAAGATTGCATCATTTGATACGTTACCCATTACATATCTTCCTTCAGATTATATTTTGGCAATGATATTTGGCTTGGCCATCACCTTTGTTGCCGGCTATTTGCCTGCTAGAAAAGCATCCAAAGTAGACCCTGTAGAAATTTTAAGAGGATGATGAAGAAATACCTTAAAGAGAAATTTCCACGTGAAGAAGTAGAATTTATTACGTCGATTCTTTTTTTAGGAGTATTAGCTTTAATTCTCGGCTATTATAACTATTACTGCTATAACTATTACTGCTATAACTATTACTGCTATTATTACCCAAATAGCTATGAATGCGAATGTTATTGGTATTACTATTATTACTACGGGTGTTATTAAAAAATAAAAAAATGAAAGCATTAACTGCAAATAAAATTACAAAATACTTTCATGACCCTGAAACGTTTCAGGTATTGAAAGACGTGAGTTTTGATGTAAACAAAGGAGAATTTGTCTCCATTGTTGGTAAATCCGGTTCGGGTAAATCTACCCTTCTTTATCTTCTCTCTACAATGGATACATCTTACGAAGGAAACATCACTATCAATGACACAACAGTTACAGGGTTAACACAAAACCAGCTAGCCAGATTCAGGAATGAGCATATCGGATTTGTATTTCAGTTTCATTATTTGCTGCCGGAATTTTCCGTTTTGGACAATGTAATGTTACCAGCATTGAAGCTTAAAAAGAAATCTAAAGACGAAATAGAAGCAAGAGCAATGGAATTATTGACATTGCTTGATATTAAAGGCCACGAAACTAAAAAAGCATCTAAAATATCAGGTGGTCAACAGCAAAGAGTTGCTATCGCAAGAGCTTTGATCAACGAACCAGCCATTATTATGGGCGATGAGCCTACTGGAAATCTGGACAGTAAAAATACCAAAATTGTGTTTGATATTTTTCGCCAGTTAGCCCAGGAAAAAGGGCAAACCATTATTGCTGTTACCCACGACGATGAATTTGCTGCCAATTGTGACAGGATTATTGAAATGGTCGATGGTAAAATTATTCAATAAGCTGGTTTTATTACAGAGCCGGTACTAAAAAACTTAAGGTCCATTAATCCATTGATTTGAAAAAAACTTAAACATTTAAATAAATACTATTATGAAAACTATTCAAAAATTCTTTACCAAATTCACTTTTACGATAGCCCTTCTCACTAGTCTATCATCCAATCTACAAGCTCAACGTATTGTAAGGGCTGTGCCACGGAACAACACTGTAGTAGTTTATAGCGGTGTTTCTTATCGCTATGCGAATGGGTGTTATTACAAACCGCATCGCAGTGGCTTCGTGGTGGTTACGCCCCCAATTGGGCTGCGTGTGCGTGTATTACCAGTCGGATATACCAACGTGGTAATCGGTGGAAGAGCTTATTTTTATTTCGGAGGGGTTTACTACATACAGCTGCAGCCTAATAGTTACGAAATTGTCGAAATTCCGAAAGAAGCCTATCTAACTGGTCTTCCTGTGGGAGCCGAAACTATAACAATTAGTGGTAAGAAATATTATAAAATCGATAATACATATTACGAAAAACTTACCTCCGAAAACGGCACAGAACGATATGTAATGGTAGGTGAAAAAATACAATAGTACCCTGTGTTTATAGAATGCAGGAGGTGAAAATTGTTAATAAGAAATTAAATTTCAAAAAGAATATTCCAAAAATAATAGGCAAAAATGCGATTCTTACAACTCTAATAGGACTTACTTGTGCTTCTTATCAGGCACAAGTAAGAAGAGTTTATTCATTCAGCAATACAACTATGAAAATATTGGACTGGAAAATTATTTTTTTTAAACAGCAATCTCCAACACAATATTTCTCGTTTGAAACAACCCATAGGAAGTGTTCCCGTATTTAAAAGCATCTCTATAAACACTGGTTTAGGCATAACAATATCTACAAAAAATCAAGATGAATAAACATAAGTACCTTTTATTAACGACATTCTTATTTGCCAGTATCTTACATGCTCAGGATAGAGATTTATTGAATGTCAGTTATGCAGTTTCAACATTAAAATATAACGATACTGCTGCTAATGCCAATTTATTTGATCTAAAACTCAAACTACCTGTGTTACAAAAAAAAGAGAATACCATTGTCGGAATAGTGGGTTACAAAAATCTATCGCTACAGAATTTCCCGGCGGATTATACTGGTAATTTACACGGCATCACTTTACAGGGAGCTTGGATTTATAAATTATCCGATAGAAAAAGCCTGACCTTTTTTGCGCAAGCAGGATTGTTTTCAGATTTACAGGATGTTAGCTGCAAAGATTTCAGGTATACTGCCGGCTTGCGTTACAGAGTAAAACATTCCGAAAAGTTAAGTACAGGTTGGGGTTTGGCTTATTCCAGACAGTTTTTCGGTAACCAGATTATCCCATTCATTGATGTAGATTACAGACCCAATGATAAATGGAGTATTACAGGACAGTTCCCCATCAAACCAAAAGTGCTTTACCATTTTAATGATAAATGGAGTGCCGGGATTGAATTATCTGCGGATGCATCCAGTTACAGGCTTTCAGCAGCGGAAAGCAACAATGAGTTTATCCAGGTCAATCAATGGACTGGTTTGGCAAAACTGGAATATCAGTTTGCAAAAAGCTGGCAGCTGAATATTGGGGCCGGTAGAAATTTTAGACAGAGCTACAAACTTTATGATGATGCAGCTACTACACCTTGGACCGTTATTACTATACCTTTAGGTAAAAAGCCCGACCCCATCGATGAAATAGACAGCAGAGGATTGAATATCCAAGTAGGTATTTCATTTAAACCGTTCTAGAAAACCTTACTTTTTGTAACTTTATCAGAAAAATGAAACTGCCTATTGAAAAAATATTGCCCATTGCATTATGTATCGTATTTCCGGCATTAAATGCGATTACGACCAGAGGAATTATAAACATTTTTGATGTTGATTCCTTGATATGGTTTCGGTGGGCAGCTGTTTCAATGATGCTTTACCTGCTTTGGATCCTGCTGGATTATATTTCTAAAAAAGCGGAAACATACAGATTTCTTAAATCAATCATCGCAGCAACTGCATTACTTATTGTAGTTTACAATATATTTCTGGTCACCCCGCTGTTTGAAAATAAGAATCTGAAATGGATGTTTGTGATGAGGTATTTTATTGCTATTATTCCATTTTTAATAATTCAATATGCTTTTCGCGCTAACAAAAAAGTAGCACAATTGGAACTGGAAAAACAGCAGATACAAACGGAAAACTACAAGGTTCAATTAGAAGCATTACGCACCAAAGCCGACCCGCATTTTTTATTCAATTCACTCAATACCCTTCGTACAATGGTGAGGCATCGAGACCCCAAATCTGAACAGTTTATCCTTAGTCTTTCTGACTTTTACCGACAAACTTTACGGTACAATGAAAGCACATTGATTAAACTGATTGATGAGGTAAAGGTATTGGAATCCTATTTGTTTCTAATGAAAAACAGAAATGAGGAAGCCGTACAAATCAGCATTCAGATTGCTGAAGAATTGTACGAACACCAAATTCCTACATTGGCATTGCAAACCGTGATAGAAAACTGTTTCAAGCATAATATGATGACATCCAAAATGCCTTTGTATATTGAGATCAAAAGTGCCCATAATTATATTGAAATTAAAAATAATTTTCAACCCAGGATAACCAACAGTTCGTCTTCCGGTTACGGATTGGAAAATTTGAAAAAGAGGTATGAGTTGCTAAACATTGAAAACGGAGTGGATATTGAATCGACAGATGACCACTTTCTTATAAGACTTAAACTTATTTTATGAAGGATGCCATCTAAATTCTCAACCGAAATAATATGAACGTACTGATAGTAGAAGACGAATTATACACCTCAAAATTGCTGAAAGAAATAATTGAGCAGGATGAAGATTTTTTGGTAACCGAACGTCTGGAGTCGGTAGCCGAAGCCGTGCAGTACCTAAGTAAACATCAGCAGAAATTAGACTTGATTTTTCTGGATATTCAGTTAGCCGACGGGCATAGCTTTGAGATTTTCAACCATATTGACGTTACTGTTCCTGTTGTTTTTTGTACTGCTTATGATCAATATACTTTACAAGCCATTAAAAACAACGGCATTGATTATATTCTCAAGCCTTTCAAGGAGGAAGACATTCACGCCGCACTAAACAAATACAAAAGGCTGGCTCAAACTTTTAGGGACAAATCATTTACACCTTTACAATTTCCTGCTGCAGCTCAGTACCAACAAAGCTTTCTGACACAATATCGAGATAAAACACTGGTAAAATATGTAAAAGATATTGCTCTTTTTTACATTGAATTTGAAACTGTTTATATATACACATTTAATGGTGAAAAATTTTCCTTGTTCAAAAATATGGAGTACATCGAATCAGTTTGTGATCCTAAACAGTTCTTTCGCATTAACAGGCAGGTATTGATTAGTAAAGAAGCAGTATTGTCTATTGAGCCATATTTCAACAGAAAAGTCATTGTTCAAACAAAGTTCAACCTATCAGAAAAATTAGTTGTAAGCAGGTTGAAGGTTACTGCTTTTAAAGACTGGTTGGAATCGTAGTTTATATTGTTCATTTCTATTCGTATGTGATATTTTGATAATTACTTTCTACTAATTTCTATTTACCCTTAATTGAAAATTCATTGCAATTAAATTCAAAGTCTCAAATGTTCAATTGAAGTTTTTGTTTGTTCAATTCATCCAAATTTTGATTTATTTAAAGGTTAACACTCAATAGTTTTGCTTGTATAAACAATAAAATTTTTATGTTATGAAGAAACTATTTATTTTCAAATTAATGATCATTGCAATGTCGTTAACAACTTTAATATCTTGTAATGATGATGACGGTGATTGTTATTATGTAGAACAACAGGATGCTGCCCGCGGAACTATTACCAATGCCAGCCCTAATTCTGGCAGTTTAGACTTTTTCTCAGATGAAAACAAGATAAACTCTTCTGGCCTGAATTATACCGATACTTTTGGCTATTACAATTTCTATATTGGCAAAAGAACTTTTAGCATTAAAAACAATGCTGGAGATATACTGGCACAAACGGATATTGACCTGAAAAATGGCGATTATTTCAGCGTTTTTGCCGTCAATACCTTCAATAATATAGAACTCGTATCTTATAACGACTTTGTCACCTATCCTAAAAGCAATAACGCAGTTGTACGTTTTATAAATCTTTCATCTGACTCGGAGGCCATAGATATAAAGAGCGCCACCAAAGATTTTGCAGCTGATCTGTCTTTTAAGGAAGACAGCGAATTTATCGAAGTATCAAGTGGTTTTTATGATTTTACTTTTTATAAAACCGGCACCGACCAGGTATTATTTTCTCAAAAAGATTTCGAACTCAGACCTGGCAGAATTTATACTATTTACACCAAAGGTTTTGTTACCCCGCCAAGCGGCAGTAATGACACTTTTTCGACCAAAACAATCGTAAACTTTTAACGCTTCATTCTTTTAGCTGCGTTTGATAAAATTACCCATTGCAAGGATATTGGAGATATCCTTGCAATGGGTATGATCTTCATTTGGTTTGTACAGCGATAAAAAAAAACTAAATCTTATCTATATTTATCTTTAATGAAAAACACTTTACCGCTATTTTTACTGATTTTCATCACACAAATACTTCTTGGACAAACCAATAGGAACTTTAAATTTAAAGAACGCGACATTGCCTACACAGCCTACTCTAATTACAAAGGCCATCTTGATAATCTGCTAGGTATGAATGTGGCAATCATTATGGGAAAGCCGGAGGAAAAGTTGGAAGAGCTATTCAAAAACGATACTTTAAACAAACATGAAGGAAAAAGTATGATAGATTTTACATGGTTTTATTACCTGCCGTTTCAAAATTTAGATGAAAGTGAGGTATATGATTTCCTAAAAAAATTTATTGAACAAAATTTTGAAAATGACAGCTTTGATCGTAACCGAATATTTTTGTATTGGCCCAGTCAGAACCCATTATCATGCGAGAAAATTAACGAACTTAATAAAATTATTTCTGGAATCTGCGTTGCTGAGGATAATATCATGCTCCAGTGTAATCAAAACGTTTTCCCTGCTAAGTCAATTACAAAAATTAAAAAAAGAAACACCCTGACTTCATTAAAATATGAAATTCCCACCAGCGTGGATATAGAAAAGATTAGGGAAAGCAAAAATGCGTTGCAATTGTCCAGCAATTGGAAAAAATTGATGATTATTGATATTACTTACGGACAGCAATATATTGATCAAAATCACTTTGCTTCTTTTGACAAGGAGAGTGGTATCGACTTTTCTGAAATCAATACTTTTTGGAACATAACTACAGGCTATTATATAAGTAATCGATTTGGCCTGAGTGCAAATTTTGGATTAATCCGGCAAGGAGTAGAAAAAGGAATTGATGAGATTAGTGAAGGTGCGGACGGAAGCATAACCGTACAGGGTTCTGGAAAAGGGGCAGGTCTTTACAGACTGGGTATAGGAGCAAGAATCATTGTATTTAGTAAAAATAGATTTAGCACCTATTTCGAAGCTTTGACAGGCAGTCTAAAAGCAAAGGCCGGAAGTAAAAGTCAATCAGCAACAATTGGCGGAATAGGAAACTCATATGACCAAAGCAGTATCTCCAGCCAGCAAGCCCTTTTTCTTACTTGCATAACAGCAATGAATTACAGACTCAATAAAACACTATTTTTGACTACTAATATTCAATATACTTTTTCTGAATTTGATCAGCCTATTGGTTCTATTTCTGGTTTTACAGGTTTCTCATTTAATTTTGGTATTGGATTCTCTTTTTATGTAAAGAAACAATAAATATTGGTTTAAAATATAGGAACTATTGGATATGCCTAATAATGGATATGCTAACGAAAATTGGAGACAAAGTTAAGGGTGCATTTTTGCACACTTTACTATTTTAAATCTTCTTATATATCCCCTCAGAAATTAATCAAATTCTGGCCTCACTTGAATTGGAAGCATATTTCGAAAACAATTTAAATGAGAAATAAAAACAAGTTATTGAGATTTCAATTAGCTGTTGTTAAAATGTGGAGTGAATTTGAGTATCTTAAATAAAATGATGATTAGTGAAGTTTTAGTAATGTTTCGAACTTGAGCCTTCAAATTGTTTTAATACAGTATTATAAGTTCTTGTTAAATCTAAATACATCGATTGTGCTCCCAGTTTAACTCTAGCATTATAAGAAAAGCTATTATTTAATTGCCTGCTGATTCTGAAACTCTTCGATTGTTAAGTTTCCGAGTGCAGAATGTCTTCTGCAGATGTTGTAAAAGTTCTCGATATAATCGGTTATTGATTTTTCTGCTTTCTCTTTAGTCTTATATTTATTTTGGTATACCAGTTCTACCTTCAATGTCTTGAAGAAGCTTTCTGCTATTGCGTTATCATAGCAGTTTCCTTTTCGGCTCATACTTTGGGTTATTTTATTTGTGGCTAATAAAGCAATAAACTCACGGCAGGCATATTGCTTTCCTTGGTCTGAGTGAAAGAGTAGTTCCTGATTGTTCTCTATTGGACGATTTAAAAGAGCTTTCGTTAAAGAGGTGATGCTGGTATCTTTTGCTCTCATTGTTTCGCTGATTGACCAGCCGATCACTTTACGGTCAAAAAGGTCTATTACCACAGTGAGATAAATCCAGCCTTCATCTGTTTCGATGTAGGTTATATCAGAAACCCAGATTTCGTTTCTTCTGGCTGCCTTAAAAATCTGTTCTAATCTGTTTTCTGCTGATCTGTTATTACGGGGTGGGCTTGTAGTTTTTTTATATTTAGATTTTGCAATGCTTCTCAGATGGTTTTCCTTCATAATCTGCCCGACAAATTTTCTGGAAACTTTTATCCCGATGGAATCTAATTCTTTAGCAATTCTCGGGCTTCCGTATCGGCATTGGCTCCAGTGGTAAATTCTTATAATTTCTTTTATTATATAGGCTTTCCGTACTGACTTTGCAGTGGGTGTTCTTTTCCTCCATCGGAAGAAACTGCTCTTGTGAATCTGAAAAATCCGGCACATCTTCTCGACAGGAAATACTTCAGCATTTTCTCTAATAAATTCATATTTCACCCGCCGCTCTTGGAGAAGATATTTTGAGCCTTTTTTAGGATGTCCCTTTCAATTTCTAATTCTTTTATCTGCTTCCGAAGCTTCTGCAGCTCATTTTTATGGGATATTTCAGCTGAAGTTTTCTTTATGGTAAATCTGCCTTCTTGGTAAAGCTTCTTCCAGTGCTGAAGGTTACTTGTACTGATGTTGAGTTCTCTTGCCACGTCGCGGACTCTTCCACAGTGGATGCTCATCGAAGCGGCCAGGATCTTAAAGCCTAAAGTAAAGGTTCTCCTAGTATTTTTCATGCCGTTTAATTTAGCGGGAATAAAGTTAGCCGCCAGTCAGAAATTTTTAGGCTATATATCTTCATTTTTTACTACATCCGATAGATACTGCCTAAGCTTTTAGTCGCAAAAAAGGTATCAACTCCACACTGGAAAGTGCACCGATTCTGCACCTTTAATTTTGTGAGCATTTATAAATATTGAAAATAGGCCATAAAGCAAAAAAGCCAGTAAATCATCGGATTTACTGGCTTTAAGACATTTTTTAAGGCTTTTTGAAAAGATTGAAAACATTAGGTTTTCTTGCTTTTCGGCCTTTCCGTGGGGAGAGCAGGATTCGAACCTGCGAAGTTCACACAGCAGATTTACAGTCTGCCCTCGTTGGCCGCTTGAGTATCTCCCCGATCTCAATTTGTTGTGCTTTGTTGTTCTAAGCGGTGGCAAAGATAGCAACGTTTTCTAGATTTGCAAACAAAAAAAGAACTTAATTTTAAGTTATTTTAAAGTTATTTTTTAATTCATTGGAATTGAATAAAATAAAAAAATCTCCACTAGGGAGATTTTTTAACTTTATTTAAAAAGTAGGATTATTTTGCTAATAATTCTACGATTTTTGCTTTCAATTCCGGACCTCTTAAGTCTTGAGCAACCACTTTTCCTGATGCATCAAGAATAAAAGTTGCAGGAATAGATTCAACATTATATTGTTTCGCAATTGGCTCATCCCAGAATTTAAGGTTAGAAACATGTGTCCATGTTAAACCATCTGCTGCGATAGCTTCTTTCCAGTGTTCAGCATCTTTATCTAAAGAAACGCCAACAATGTTTAATCCTTTTGAATGTAATTCTTTGTAAATTGCTACAACGTTTGGATTTTCTTTTCTGCATGGTCCACACCATGAAGCCCAGAAATCAACAATAGTAACTTTACCTAAACTTTCTTTAAGCGAAACTACTTTTCCCTGCGGATTTGGCGCAGAAAAATCTGCTCTTCATTTAGCGCTGCCAACTGGAGGAGCTGATGCACCAACCGCAGGCAATTTAGCTTGACCTAGTCTAGTTTTGATTTCTTTACCAGGAGTTGTGTTTTTTACAGATTCGTCTAAAGCGTTGTATAAACTCTCTGTTTTTTTGATATCATTGCTTGGATCATTAATCATACTTTGAATAATCAACGCAGAGATATAAGATTTTGGGTGTCCTTCAGCGTAAGCTAAATACTTCTTTTTAGTACTAGCTTGTACTTCTGTTTGGATTTCCATGTATTGTTTCATCAAGCTGTTGATAGTTGCTGTATCTTGAGCTTGCTGCGCTTGCTGCATTTTTTGAGTATTCTTTTTCTGAAAATCAATTAAGTTTTTTTGAGTTTTTGTAAGATCATCATTGAATTTTACATACTCGTCATTATTGTAAGTTCCAGAAATTTTAGATTTGTGGATGCTGTCTTTGTCAATTTCGATATTGATTTCTCCAGTTTCTAAGATAAATGGGATTGGCCCGTTAGCACCTTGAAGTATTAATGTATGGAAAGCTGGTTCTTTAACTTTTCCTTTAATTTCAAATTTTCCATTTTCAACTTTTACAGTATCTAACGCAATTGTCATTCTTGTAGCTGGATCTTGTCCTTGTAGAATGATAGTTTTTCCGTTTTCGATTCCTTTTGCAGTACCAGTAATTAGGTATTCTCCGTCTTTAACTTTACTGCATGAAATGATAGCTGCAGAAGCTGTAAGTAAAAAAAGTATTTTTTTCATTATAAAAAATTAATTAGTTAATTGATTTGTGCAACAAAAGTATCTAAAATTATAAAACATATAGAATTTTGTAACCTAAAATTTTGTTATAGTTTTTTCGTGTCTAAATGTCCTGTAATCAAGTGTTTTGAAGCGTTTAATTGATTTAAAGCTCTTATTTATTTATTGTTTTGAATGCTAATATAGAGTTTTTTTAATACTAAGCCATAAAAAAAGCACTCTGTAAGAAGAGTGCTTTTTGAATTATTTTTGAATAAATTTATTCTTGATTTGTTTTCTTTCTCCAGGTAAAAGAGTTCAAAATGTGTCTTTTTGCGAATCTTCCAGGAGAATCAGCATTTACCATTTTCACGTAAGTAGCTTTAGGAACACTGATGTATTCGTAAACACTTCCGTTAGAAAAATCAATAATCAAACGTCCTTCTACAAATTTGTAATCTGTAATCGTGCAAGTTGAAATTGTTTCTGTATATTCAGGTAAATTAAGTTTAATAGTATCAGGGTGAATACTTACTAAAAAGTGGTAAGCTTCAATGATTGTTTTGCTTTTTTCTTCTGCCTCTTTTAAACCAGCGTCGTCTCCTACAAATTTATCAGGATGAGATTCTTTCATCGCATTACGATAAATTGTTTTTAAATCTTTTAACTCTGCAGTTTTTTCTACGTTTAGTAACTTGCGGTATTCAACTATTTTTTTCATAAATAAAAGGTAACTACTTGTCTATTAGTTTGAAATCGATATTAATTAGTTCAAATCGACAAATTTTTTGCAAAGGTACACTTTTTTTTAACTTTTCACTTTTGATCGAAAAAATATTCGGTAGAAGTTATAGGTTTTTATAATGTTAGGACGAAATTTTAACGCAAAGTACGCAAAGATTTTTTTTTAAGTATGTTTTTTATAAAAACGGAAAGTTCGCAAAGCTTTACGTTAACAGCTTTGCGAACTTAATATTATTAATACCGCTTGCAATACAGTAAAAGAATCTTAGCGTACTTTGCGTTAAAATATTCTCATTTCAACTTGAAACATTAAACCTGAAACAAAAAACTTATTCCGGCTTATGATTAGCCTTATCGAAGTTTTTAGATTTCTTTGGGTATTTATCGTAGCTAATGTCGCTTGGATTCTCAATTACAGATTTAATTGTAACCCAGTCTCCAATATTAAAGTTAGTATGAGCGATTTTATAATCTAAAAGATATTCACCACAGAAATAATTGTTGTTTTCATCTTTTTCGATAATGCCGGTATAAACTCCTTTTTGCGGCATTTTTTCTTGTGAATCTTTAGACATAGTTTTTTATTTTAAAATTGAAACGACAAAGTTAATCAATTTAGGTTTGTTTTAGGGAGTTCGCGACAATCTGAGTATATTTGCACATGCAGAAAAATTTTAAGCCACATCCAAATTCTTTTAAGAATACCTTTTGTGTTTTTAATGAAGTGCTTCCAAATGAAATAGAAGGTTTAAAAAAACAGTTTGAAAGCAAGGCAGGAAGTTCTTATTATTATACCGAAGCCGGAATGTATCGCGTATCCAATCATTGGGGAAGATTAGCCAACAGTAAATGGCGTCTAATTGCCCTTGAACCGGAAACCGAATCAAAAACAAAAATTGGTTTTGCAGCCTGGGAAGAATTTTATCCTGATAATGCTGAAGAAAAACTATATTACATAGAAGCCGATTTTGAAAAGAACCTTGCCAATTATCAGCATAAAAATAACCCGAATTACGACGGAAAAGCAATTTTGAGAACAAGTTTTGAAACCACAAAACGCTTAAAACAAATTAGAAATCTGCAGGAATTAACTTCGTGGGCAAAATATTTTGATTATGAAGATATAGCCGATTTAAGAAAGCAGATTATCAACGAATTGATTTTTACTGAAAGGAGTTTAGAAGAAATTAAAAGAGAAATATAATGGGACGCAATAACGAACGAAATATCAAAATTCACAATGACAAGTTGCACAAAGCTCAGGCAAAGAAAAAACAAGCCGAAGTTTCCCGCAAAGAAAAACTGAAAGAAATTTTGAAAAAATTCAACGAAGATAAAAAGGAAGAAAACTAAATATATATTTTTTGCCACGAATTTCACGAATTAGCACGAATTATTTTTTTAAGCTTTGTGTTCAATTCAAATTAAAAATTCGTGTTAATTCGTGAAATTCGTGGCAAACAAAAAAAACACGCCTATTATGAATACAAAATTTGAAAGTTTAAAAGCGAGTGTGCAGGAAATCATTGATTTAATCGCTGCAGGAGATTCCAGAGAAGCAAATAATAAATTATTAGATGTAAGTGAAGTATTAGACGAAATGATTGATTTTGCTGAAGAAGATGAAGAAGTTAGAGAAATAAGCAGATATCAGGTTTTATTAAACCAGCTTCATGTAAAACTAAACGGAGAAGAAGAAGTAGATGGCGACGCATAAATGCTTTTGCGATACAGGATTACAGTTTGAAAATTGCTGCGGATTGTATCTCGAAAATAACCAAAAAGCGCCGACAGCTTTGGCTTTAATGCGTTCCAGATATTCGGCTTATGCTACTCATAATTCTGAATATCTTTTGGAAACAACTTATATTTCAGAAAGAAAATATTATTCGAAAGCAGAAATTCTAAAATGGGCTACAGCAAATAAATGGCAAAAATTAGAAATCCTGAGTTTTACAGAAAATACAGTGGAGTTTAAAGCCTATTTTTTAAACTCCAATAATAAACCGCAGACTCATTATGAGTTTTCAACCTTTAAATTTGAAAATAATGCTTGGTTTTATGTCGACGGAAAGTTTGAATAATTATTACATCTAACACTGTTAGCTGCGAATTTTGGTTAAATATTTTAACTAAAAATTAATAAACGTTTCTATTTTCATAATTCCAAAAAGGCTTAATTTTAGAATTATGAAAAACGAATTTAAAAAAGGTTTTTATTTTAAGTCGTACGAAGCCCCGTTTCAGTCTCCGTTTGAAAAACTTTTTGGTATTTTCAAAGAGCTAATCACCCATACTTCGGGGGATTTTGACGAAGCAATCAACTGGCTTCGGGAATTAGATATAGAATATAAACTAACAGATGAGAACTACACGATCGATGATTTTATCGAAGATTTAAAAAAGAAAGGTTACATAAAAGACGAAGTCAAAGAAGATGGAAGCGGCGGTTTTGGAATCACTGCTAAAACAGAACGCGCAATTCGTCAGCAGGCTTTAGATCAAATTTTCGGAAATCTGAAACGATCCGGAAACGGAAATCATAAAACAAAACATGCCGGAAATGGCGATGAACATACGGGAGAATTTCGCGAATTTAATTTTGGCGATGGTTTAGAACGTATTTCATTGACCGAAAGTCTGCGAAATGCCCAAATTAATAATGGGGTTGAAAGTTTCATGCTGACAGAGAATGATTTGGTTGTCGAAGAAACGCAGTACAAAGCACAAATGAGCACCGTTTTGATGATCGACATTAGCCACAGTATGATTTTGTATGGCGAAGACCGAATCACACCAGCGAAAAAAGTAGCAATGGCTTTGGCGGAATTAATCACAACCCGTTACCCAAAAGATACGCTTGATATTTTGGTTTTTGGAAATGATGCCTGGACAATCCCAATTAAAGATTTGCCGTATTTACAAGTTGGTCCGTATCACACCAATACAGTTGCCGGATTGCAATTAGCAATGGATATTTTACGCCGAAAACGAAATACAAACAAGCAGATTTTCATGATTACTGACGGAAAACCAAGCTGCGTGCGCGAACGGGACGGTTCGTATTATATGAATAGCAACGGTCTCGACGAATATATTGTAGATAAATGTTACACACAGGCACAGCAAGCCAGAAAATTACACATTCCGATTACGACTTTTATGATTGCAAATGATCCATATTTACAGCGATTTGTGAATCATTTTACAGAAGCAAATCAAGGAAAAGCATTTTATACCGGATTAAAAGGTCTTGGTGAAATGATTTTTGAAGATTATGAAACGAATAGGAAGAAAAGGGTGAGGTAAGTGTTCAGTGTTCAGTTTTTAGTCACAGTTTTCAGCTGTCACGCTGAGCGAAGTCGAAGCGCTGTTTTTATTGATTTGTGATAATTTTACACACAACGCATATCGTAGAGACGCACAGCAGTGCGTCTACGCAAAGAGATGACACAAAGTTGATTTACAAAAGGATTAAATTTATACACAACGCATATCGTAGAGACGCACAGCAGTGCGTCTAACACAAAGTAATGACACAATATTTGCCGTTAAAAAAAACAATAAACAAAATAGATATTTCATAAAATGGAAATTAATAATATAAAAACATTAGGACAGTTAAAAGCTGCAGGATATAAAAGCACAAGTGTAAAGGACGAATTGCGAAATAACCTTCGTGAAAAAATAAAATCAGGGAAACCGGTTTTTGAGGGCGTTCACGGATTCGAAAATACCGTAATTCCAGAACTGGAGCGTGCGATTCTTTCTCGTCATAATATTAATTTACTAGGACTTCGCGGACAGGCAAAAACACGTTTAGCCCGTAAAATGGTTGAATTGTTAGATGAATATATTCCGTTTGTAACAGGTTCAGAAATCAATGACGATCCGTTGAATCCAATTTCACGTTTTGCAAAAGATTTAATCGAAGAAAAAGGAGATGAAACACCAATTTCTTGGTTACACAGAAACGAACGTTTCTTCGAGAAATTAGCAACGCCGGATGTAACCGTAGCCGATTTAATTGGAGATGTTGATCCAATTAAAGCCGCAAATTTAAAATTATCGTATGCAGATGATCGCGTAATTCATTTCGGAATGATTCCGAGAGCAAACAGAAGTATTTTTGTTATTAACGAATTACCAGATTTACAAGCCAGAATTCAGGTTGCATTATTTAATATTCTGCAGGAAGGCGATATTCAAATTCGCGGATTTAAATTGAGAATGCCACTTGATATGCAGTTTATTTTTACCGCAAATCCGGAAGATTACACCAACAGAGGAAGTATAGTAACACCTCTTAAAGACAGAATTGGTTCGCAGATTTTAACGCATTATCCTGAAACGGTTGAAATTGCAAGAACGATTACACAACAGGAAGCAAAACTGGACGAAAACCAAAGCGATATAGTTTATGTTCCGAATTTAGCGAGAGATATTTTAGAGCAAATAAGTTTTGAAGCCCGTGAAAGCGAATACATCGATAATAAAAGCGGTGTAAGTGCCAGAATGAGTATTACCGCTTTTGAAAACTTAATAAGTACAGCAGAACGTCGTGCTTTAAAATCCGGAGTTGATAAAACAAATCTTCGTTTATCTGATTTTATCGGAATTATTCCGGCGATAACTGGAAAAGTAGAATTGGTTTATGAAGGAGAGCAGGAGGGAGCTGCTTTTGTAGCGCAGCATTTGATTGGAATGGCAATTCGAACTTTGTTTCCAACGCTATTCCCTAAAATCGAAAAATTAGAAAAGCCGGGAGAAAAAACACCTTATTCTGATTTAATTGAATGGTTTTTTGCAGAAAGCGGTTTCGAATTATTAGATGACGCTACTGATGCTGAATATCAGGCTATTTTAGACGAAGTTACTCCTTTGGATATTCTATTAAAAAAATACCAGCCGCAATTAGATCAAAAAGATCAATATTTTGTAAAAGAGTTTGTGTTGTGGGCTTTGGTAGAATATAAAAAACTAAGCAAAGACCGTTTTGCACAAGGACACCAATTTAAAGATATGTACGGAAGTTATATTAGTAAATTATAAATTATTAGTTGTTAATTGTTAATTCAGCAGTAGTTATTAAACCCGACAAGTTTTAAAAACCTGTCGGGTTTATTATTTATAAAAACAGTGTTACCAGTTTTAAATAGTCTACCTTGTTCCGTTGGCTGTATTTGCAGTTTGCCTAAAAAAGCGATGGATGATAGTTTTGAGGATTTGATAGCAAGTTATATAGAGAATAAAATTGGAATTTCGGAACGGTTTATAAGTGATGAGTTATCAAATAATCTCAAGCAAAATTTAATCGATTTAAATGCTGCCAGTTTACTTTTGACGGCTGGAATTGGAAATTCTGAAAAACTTTCTTTTGACGGAAAAATTAGAAATGATGCTATTTATTGGCTCGATAAAAAGCATAATAATGTTTTTGAAAATGAATTTTTCGATAAAATTGATGCTTTTGTACTTTACTTAAACGAAAGCTGTTTTGCCGGAATTACAGGTTACGAATTTCATTATTCCTTATACGAAAAAGGCGATTTTTATTTGAAACACTTAGATCAATTCAAAAATAATTCAAGTCGTAAATATTCGATGATCAGTTATTTGAATAGTAATTGGAAAGAAAGTGATGGCGGAGAATTAATGATTCACCAAAACAACAGCGAGCAGAAAATCTCGCCCGTTCAAGGAAAAACCGTTTTCTTTAAAAGTAATGAATTGGTTCACGAAGTTTTAGTTACACAAAATACCAGAATGAGTATTACAGGATGGTTAAAAAGTGACTAATATGTTTTTTCAGGAACATTCATTATAAGGAGATAAACGTTATTTTTGTATTCAAAATTTAATCCTATGTTGTTTCTTGTTTTAAGTATTTTATGCAGTGTAACGGTTGGTGTTATCTTCAAAATAACCCGTAAATACAATGCAAACCCAATTCAGATTATTGCGTTCAATTATATAATGGCAATATCGCTTTGCTATTTTACTTTTAGCCCGGATTTAAATGTAGTTCATGCAGATGCTCCGTGGAATATTTACGCAGCCGTTGGCGTTTTACTGCCAATTGTTTTTTTGTTTTTATTCACTTCCATAAAACATATGGGAATTGCAAAAACTGATGCGGCACAGCGTTTATCGCTCTTTATTCCGATAATTGCAGCGTGGCTTATTTTTGAAGAAGAATTCAATTCGTATAAAGTTATTGGACTAATAATTGGATTTATAGCGCTGTTATTCATCTTAAAAAAACAATCAGGAAACGATCAAAACAAATGGATTTATCCGGCAGCTGTATTTATAGGTTTCGGGATTATCGATATCCTTTTTAAGCAAATTGCACTTTTTACCGCTTTGCCTTACACAACTTCATTGTTTATCGTTTTTGATATTTCATTGGCTGTTTCTTTACTCGTTGTCGTTTATGATGTTGCCGTAAAAAGAGTAAAACTCAATTATAAAAACATTCTTTTTGGAGGTTTGGTCGGAATCTTCAACTTCGGAAATATATTGTTTTATTTAAAAGCGCATAAGGCTTTCGCCGAAAATCCTTCAACTGTTTTTGCCGGAATGAACATGGGCGTGATCGTTTTGGGAAGTCTTGTTGGAATGCTTTTCTTTAAAGAAAAATTATCTAAAATCAATATTTTAGGACTTGTTTTAGCCTTAATTGCCATTGTTTTCATCGTAAAATCACAATTTTAGTACTTTTTTTAATTTCTTAAATCATTAATTTACAAGAGATTTAATGTTAAATTTATATTTTTCTGAAATAAACCCGACTAATTCTATAGAGTCTATAAATATATTTTATAGATTTGCAATGACAATGAAAAACTATAGTCTAAATATCATCCCGGTTATGTGCAGTTTGACTATGTGCTGCATGTCGACCTATGCGATGAAATGGCGTTAATAGAGAAAGTACTTGTTAGTTATTTTTTTTTAGCCTTTCATGCACCATGAAAGGCTTTTTTTAGGAACTATTAAATAAAAATAAAATGAGATCGAATAGAAACATAAATAGTATGATGCATTGCTGCCAGATGAAAATTCCGTGTTGCATGTGTTGTTGCTGATTTTATTCAGAAGAAACATTTTATTAAGCCCAAATCGATAAACCAAAAAATTAAAAATAAATACTATGAGTGCAGAAATTATAAAACAGAACCCCTTTCAATCTATGATTGACAGGTTTAATATAGCAGCCGATATTCTTAAATTAGATGAATCATTAAGACAAAAGCTGCAGCGTCCGGAAAAACAAATTGTGGTCAATTTTTCTATAACACTAGATAATGGAACCGAACAAAATTTTGAAGGATACCGCGTAATTCATAATACAGCTTTAGGTCCGTCAAAAGGCGGAATTCGTTATGATAATGCTGTTAATCTTGATGAAGTAAAAGCACTTGCCGCCTGGATGACCTGGAAATCTGCTGTAACCGGAATTCCGTTTGGAGGAGCAAAAGGCGGTATTATTTGTGATCCAAGAACACTTTCTAAAACAGAATTAGAAAGAATAACAAGAGCGTATACAAAAGCTTTAGCCGATATTTTTGGCCCTGAAAAAGATGTTCCGGCACCTGATATGGGAACAGGCCCAGACGAAATGGGCTGGTTAATGGACGAATTTTCATTGGTTCACGGTAAAACAATTCATGCTGTTGTAACCGGAAAACACCTGCATTCAGGAGGTTCATTAGGAAGAGTAGAGGCAACCGGAAGAGGAGTGAGCATTATTACTTTGCTTGCGCTTGAAAAACTAAAAATAAGACCGGCAAGATCAACTGCTGCCATTCAGGGATTTGGGAATGTTGGTTTGCATTCGGCTTTGTTTTTATATGAAAAAGGAGTTAAGATAGTTGCTGTAAGTGATGTTTCTGAAGCTTTTTTCAATCCTGATGGAATCAATATTCCTGAGTTGATTTTGTATTATAATCTAAATAATAAAACTATTAAAGGTTATCCAAATTCAGTTGCAATCAAACATGAGGATTTATTGCTTTTAGATGTTGATGTTTTGATTCCGGCTGCAAAAGAAGATGTTATTACACAAAAGAATGCCAAAGATATTCGTGCCAAAATAATTATTGAAGCTGCAAATGGACCTGTTTCTTCTGATGCTGATAAAATTTTACACGAGAATAATGTTTTAGTAGTTCCGGATATTTTAGCAAATGCCGGAGGTGTAACCGTTTCTTATTTTGAATGGCTTCAAAATTCATTGTTAGAATCCTGGAGAATTCATCAAATTAATAAACGTTTAGAAGATATATTAGAAAAAGGTTTTGAAACTGTATTTAGGGTTGCTGCTAAACATAGTGTAACGCCGCGAATTGCTGCTTACATTATTGCTTTGAAAAAAGTGGCAGATACACAATCTGTTAAAGAAGTGACTCTGGAAGCCGATAAATACAATCAGAACTAGATTTTTCTAAGAGAAATTTAAGACTATTTTCATCGGTTAATATCAATATATTTGTATCTGATATTGGTTGATGAAAATAGCTGTTTAGTTTAATTAATTGTAGTTTAGTTTCTTAAAATCGATAAAAAGTAATTTTTAAAAATGAAAAACATTAATTTTCTAGCCTTTGCAATGCCTGCTTTCTTTCTGTTTTTATTCCTTGAATATAAGCTGGCACAACGAAAAAAGAGACCTGAAATTTTTAATTATGAAAGTTCTGTTTCTAATATTAGTATTGGAATTGCAGAACGATTGATTAATTTGTTTGTTGCCGCAAGCTTTTACCAATTGTACTATTTGATTTATGATGATTATCGGATTTTTGATGTTCCGAGTAATTTTTTAGTCTGGATTGCCTTAATTCTCGCCACAGATTTTGTCTGGTATTGGTATCACAGATTAGGACATGAAGTCAATTTTTTCTGGGCAGCACACATTGTACATCATCATAGTGAAGAATTTAATTTTACGGCCGCAGCCAGAATTACCACTTTTCAGGCGATAATTCGAACGGGATTTTGGTGTATTCTTCCTTTTGTTGGGTTTCATCCCACAATGGTAATTACCATGCTTATTGTTCACGGAGCGTATTCTTTCTTTACGCACACGCAGCTCGTTGGAAAAATAAAATGGCTGGAATATATTTTTGTAACACCTTCTGTTCACGGTGTTCATCACGCATCTGACGAAAAATACCTTGATAAAAATTACGGCGATATGTTTACGTTTTGGGATCGTCTTTTTGGAACTTTCCAGGAAGAAGAAGAAAAACCAAAATACGGATTAACGCATCCGCTAAAAAGCTATAGTTTCCTTTGGCAGCATTTCCACTACTATTTTGAAATATACGAATTGTGGAGACGTTCAAAAGGATTTAAAGCAAGATGGAAAGCTGTTTTCGGCAGTCCGGCGCACATGGATCAGGATATTCGTCCGACTTTAGAAAAACGCTTTCTGCAGGATAAAAGCAATCCGCATCAAAGACTCCGATTTAGAAATTACCTTTATATTCAATTAGGAATCTCTACTTTATTGCTAACCGTTTTTACCTATTACTTTGATCATTTAGAGGCGTACGATAAGATTTTTGTATTGTCTATTATAATCATCACTTTAATAAACTGCGGGGCTATTTTAGAACAGCGCAAATGGATTTATTATCTCGAATATACCCGTATTTTTATGATAACGACGTATTTTTTATACGAAAGAGATCTAACCATATTTTTCTTCGTTCCTCTGGCCGTTATGATTTTTGCTGAGCAATTATTCTCGTTGAGTAAATATTATCAAAATATGATTTTGCAGTTAGAATCTGCAGAGTAAAAAAAGTTAGCCACGAATTACACAAATTTCCACAAATCAGTATGCTCAATTCATTCGTGAATTAGTGACGTTTTTTTTGCCACAGATTAAAAGGATTAAAAAGATTTTAACTGTGTGTGTATTTTTGCTCGAATTGTACGAATCTTTTTTTATCAATTTACAGCATAAAAAATTAGAGGAAATTCGTGTAATTCGTGGCAAACCTTTTTAGTAAGTACACTCTACATAAAAAAATCTTTTTAATCCTTTTAATCTGTGGCTAAACCTTTTTTTATATCGTTTTTATCGCCATAATTTTCTCTTCGAAAGTATCTTTAAAGTCTGATTTACTTTTAATTCTCGTTTTGTACGTATAAATGGTAGCTACAGAAAGTTCCAGAAATTCAGCCATTTGACTACTGTCCTGAATTCCTAATCGGTACAAAGCAAAAATGCGGAGTTCCGTATTTAAAAGTTCGCCTTTCTTTACAATACATTTATGATCATTCGGAAACAAATGATTAAAATCAGTCACGAAAGTTGGGAACAATTTGAGGAAGATTTCATCAAACTGATGGAACAAATTTTCTCTTTCTTCCTTTACATTATAACGTTTTAAACTCGCAATAACTTCATCTGTTTTTTTGGTAATAATTTTATGAAGCGTACTTTTTTGGATATGATCAATCTTATTAATGAAAGCCGAAGTTGCTTTAATAAAATACGTAATATATTCTTCTTTAATTGCATTTGCCTCGCTCAAACTTATGTTCATTTCCTGAAGCTGTGCGTATGACGAAGCCATTATTTTTCTCGCTTTGTTTTTCTCTTTTAATTGTTTAAAAATAATAATCGAAAACAAAATGATAATCAGCGTCAGGATCGTTAAAAGAATAATGATTTTTTCGAGTTTATCGTTTTTATCTTTTACGTTGTTTAACTGCGCTTTTTCGATAATAGGCAATATGGATGAGATTTCAATTTTGCGGTGTCTGGCGTTGTAAAAAGTAGCGTCATCCATCGCAATATTAATATATTCGTTTGCTTTGTCCAGATAACCCATTTTAAAAAGTTCATTCGCAAGATTTCTCAGCGCGACAGTTTCTTTCGTCGCATTTTTAACATCGGCAATAGCGGCGAGTGCGAGATAATAAATCGCTTTTTTAGTATAGCCTCTTTCCGAATAGATATAACCGAGACTCGAAGTTGCTATTCCGTAATAATCAGGCGGTAAATCGTAATTATTGATCCAGTAGCTGAAAGCAAATTCGGCGCCGCGCCAGTCTTGTTGTTTTAAACGTTTTAAACTTTCGGCAGCCCAATATTCATTTGAATTGGTTCCGATTAATTCTAAGGCCTTTTTAAGGAAATGATTTCCCTGCTGAACATAATGAATATTAAAACGCTGATCGCGGTTATAATCGGCTAAATCGTAGTATGCACGTGCTTTGATATTATAATATTCAAATTTGTTTTTCTGATCCAGTTTTTGATCGTCAATAACATTCAGCGTATCAATAGCTTCTTTAAATAATCCTGATGAAAGCAGTACAAAACCTTCCTTAATTCGGCTTTTAGCCAAATATTTAGGATCTTTTAAAACAATGGCTTTGATTTTAGCTTCTTCTAAATAATAATAAGCCGAATCATATTTGAATGATTTGTATTCTTCAAACAATGACATATAGGTATGATACAATTGCTCATTATTTTGGCTGACAGTAAATTTTGAAACATTCTTTTTTAAAGTTTCAATTTTGCGATATTTCTGTTTTAAGTAAACTTCTTTTTTTAGCAGTACATTGTCTAATTCTTCAAGAATTGGATTGGTCTCTTTCGCAGTTAGAGAAAAACCCGCAATGAAAAAATACAGTACAAATATTTTTTGCATGGTTTGGTTGTGGTTTTAAGGTAAGGTAATTTATGGTTGAGTTAATTCGTTTAAAAGCAAAATTAATTAAAAACTGATGATTAACAGTTTTAGAAATAGGAGAGTACTGATTTAAGATTTTTTTTCGAAATGCCTTAGTGTGAGTGTCTAAAAGGCTTTAAAATGTTAAAAGTACTCTAATAATTTGCAATTATACAATAAAAAGCGGTTATATATATGTATAGTGAAAAAATATTCACATAAAATTTCCATATTGTCATATTTACCATTATTCTACAGGTACTTTGCGTCTATACAAGACCTTGATTTTTATGTTTTTAGTAAAATTTTAAAACACTGTAAATCAATTAATTAATTACGAAAACGTTTGAATTATATCTTGATTTTTTACAGATATTTTTTTTTAGATTTATTTAACATCTAGTTTCGTACTGTCCTTTTTAAGGGATGAAAAACTAACAAAAACCAAAATTTATGAGAAGTAAAAGTTATTACTGGTTAGCTCTGTTTATTTGTTTTTTCGTGATTAGCTGCGATAATACAGAAGACGGAAGCTACGTTGATCCAATTACGATTTATGAAAAAGTAAACGGAAATTGGGGATTAACAAATCTAAAAATGGTTGACGAATTTGCAAAGGCAAATAAGATCGAACCAAGCGAGGAAAACTTGAGTACTTTTTTTAACTACGAAGATTTTAAAATCAATTTTAGCGTAGACGAAAAAAACAAACCTACAAGTTATGAAGTGACGGGCAATGTTCCTCCTTTATTTGCTCCAAAAGGCTATTGGGAATTAAGCTCAGATTTTCAACAGACCAATGCAAGCGCAGTAAGAATCTACTTGTACAGCGACGCTGCTAAAACTCAAAAAACAGACGAACTTAGAGTAACATCTGTTCCTGGAAACAATGACGAAATGGAATTTCAGTTGGTGCACTCTTCAGGAGGAACTCCGTTTGTGACTTATGTATTTAAATTAAATGCTATTAATTAAAAGTAATATGAAAAAATTTCTATATACAATTTTACTTGCCCTTTTGATGACTCCAACATTTACAAAGGCACAAGAAAACGCGGGAGCTGTGGGACCTATGTCATCATTTCCGGTTGTTTACAAATATGATGAGCAAGTTACATGGTACTTTGATCTTTCTGGAACTACGTTTGCAGAAAATCAGGATTTATACATCTGGATTTGGTCACCATCTGAACCAGATGCGGGAAACTGGGAGAATTCATCTGATTTCGCAAAACTGCACTATGAAGGAAATAAAGTGTGGAGTTTTACTTTAACTCCAACAGTATATTTTTCTAAAACCCCGGCTGAAATTGCAGCAAGCGCAGGATTTTGGTTTCGTTTAAAAGATAAAACAGGATCTAAACAAAGCGACGTGGCCAATATGCCATACACTGATTTTTCTTCTTTTTATACTGCGAATGAGTTAATTAGAGCTTATCCAACAAAACCAACAATTGATAAAGGAGTAAGTATTTTATTTAATGCCAATTTAGCTCCGGGATTTGCGGGAGCAACAAGCGTTCATATTCACAGCGGATTGAACAACTGGGATATTAAACAAGAATACCAATCATGGTTACCGGACATTGTTGAAAAAACCAAACTAAAAGATTTAGGAAACGGATTCTACAAAATGGATTTAGTTCCAAAAACATACTACAATGCACCAGACGGTTACGTGATGGAAAATTTAGTTTTCCTTATGGTAAAAGACGACTGGGCAGGAACAATTCCAGATCAGGTTTTATATGCAGGAGCTTATGAGCCGCCGCCGGCACCAATATTTGGATTTTTTCCTTTACAAATCAGCCAGAAAGATTTCTTAGGAATTTACAGAAAAAACAATGAGCCGGGAGTAAACAAATTGCTTTATACGATTACGGCTGGTGCAAAAACAATTTCTGGTGAGTTTAGCGGTGGAACTGCAGAGATAAAAGGATTTGTCAATTTGGTTTCAGAACTTAAGGATTCTCCTGTTTTAAGTGAAATTCATGTTTTAGTTAAAGACAACAAAGACAAAACGATTTCAGATACGACAATTCCGCTTAAAACCTTAGACAAATAATTCACTATCAAATTAAAACATCATTCTAATGAAATGAGCATAATCCTAAATTAGTCGTTGAACAAATAATGGATATGCGAATTACATATGACTGATAGAAAAACAATAAATAACTACATATGAATAGTAAAAATAAAAGAATAGTCCTGCATCAAATGTGGACTACTAAATCGCTGGTATTCATGATTTTCATGCTTTTTCTTTCGGCAGGAATGTTTGCTCAGGGAAAAAAGCTGGTAACGGGTACCGTTTATGACAATACAGGCACTGTGTTGCCGGGAGCTTCGATTATCGAAACTGGAACAAGAAATGCAACAACAACAGATTTTGACGGAAAATTTAGCTTAGAGGTAGCCGTAGGAGGTTCAATCGAAGTATCTTTCATCGGTTCAACCACTCAAAAAGTACAGATCACAGCTGCTTCTTCAAAATTAGAAGTTCGTTTACAAAATGACGGTTATCAATTAGCAGAAGTTCAGGTGGTTTCTGTTGGATACGGAACACAAAAGAAATCTGATTTAACGGGAGCTATTTCAACCGTTACGGCAGATAATTTGGTTAAAGGAACAATTTCTTCTACAGAACAAGTTCTGCAGGGAAAGGTTGCCGGATTAAATATCATTCGTCCTTCAGGAGATCCAGCTGCAGGTGCAACGCTTCGTTTACGTGGAGGAACTTCATTAACAGCAAGCAACAGTCCGCTTATTGTAGTTGACGGAATTGCTGGTGTTGATATCAACGTGGTTCAGCCGGCAGATATTAAATCGATCGACGTTCTTAAAGATGCTTCGGCGACAGCCATTTACGGTTCAAGAGGAGCAAACGGAGTTATTATTATTACAACAAAATCGGGAACAAAAGGCGTTTCTGTAGTATACAGCGGTTTATCAAGCGTAGGTTATGTTGCTGATAATTTAGACCTTTTATCTGCAAACCAATGGCGAGGTTATGTTCGTCAAACCGGAAATATGGATGCTGTTGATTACGGTGGAAATACAAACTGGCAAAAAGCAATCGAACAAACAGCTATTTCACAATCTCATACTTTAAGTATTAATTCTGGAAAAGTGGACAGTGGTTTTAGAGCTTCAATCGCTTATTTAAACAACGAAGGCGTTATTAAAAAATCTGGTTTAGAAAGAATCAGCGGAAACGTTAGTGCTTACCAATATCTTGGAGACAATAAAGATGTAAAATTTGATATGGGTTTATTTGCTAATATCGACAAATGGCATCCTATTGATTACAGAATTTTTGAGCGTGCTTACAACTTAAATCCAACAATTCCGGTTTATGATGCAAACGGAAACTTTACATCTGTAGGAGGAAATATCTACGAAAACCCTGTTGAGATTTTAACAAACAGAACGGTTGATAATGAAAGACACAGACTTTTAGGATACTTTAAAACAGAGGTTAAATTCTTAAACGATTTTCAGGCAGTTGCTAATATTTCTTTAGAACATAATGCAGTAGCAGGCGGAACTTACAAACCAACTTACGCTATTATGGAAGGAAGAACTGAAGCTGGTTACGCGCAAAGAACTTACGCAGAATATACAAATGCACAAGGCGAACTTTATGTAAATTATTCTAAAGTATTTGGAAAACATAGCGTTAGCGCATTGGCAGGTTATTCTTATTTAGAAAATATTTACCAAGGTTTTGGAGCACAAAGAAGCGGATTTGTGAGTGATGCTTTTGGCTACAACAACTTAGGTGCAGGTTACAACTATCGTTTAGGAGATGTTTATTCTTATAAAGGAAAATCAAATTTAGTTTCTTTCTACGCTCGTGCAAACTACAATTACGACGGAAAATATCTGCTTACTGCAACAGTAAGACGTGACGGTTCAAGCCGTTTTGGAGAAAACAATAAATGGGGAACTTTCCCATCTGCATCTGCAGCATGGAAAATTTCTAACGAAGATTTTATGAGCGGTACAAAAGACTGGTTAGGATCTTTAAAATTAAGAGTTGGTTATGGAGTTACAGGTAATCAGGACGGAATTGGTGAATACAAATCACTTTCTATTTTAGGAGTTGGAAATGATAGTTATTACGATCCGGTTACAGGAACCTGGAGTTTAGCTTATTCTCCAAAACAAAACCCAAATCCTGATTTGAAATGGGAATCTACAAGACAAATCAACGTGGGTATCGATTTTGGTCTTTTTGACAGAATCACAGGTTCATTTGAATGGTACCAAAAAAACACAGACGATTTATTGTATACTTATGAAGTTCCTCAGCCTCCATATTTAGTGGGAACAATGTTAGCAAACGTGGGTGAAATGTCTAACAAAGGAGTTGAACTTACTTTGAATGCTGATATCGTAAGAGGAGATAAATTCACTTGGAATGCTAATTTAACACTTGGACACAACATCCAAAAAATCGAAAAATTATCAAACCCAACGTATAAAACAGATGTTATTTACAGCGGTTCATTACACGGTTTAGCAGGTATGTCTGGTCAATATTCTCAAGTTATTGCAGAAGGATATCCGGTGGGAACTTTCTGGGGATTCAGAAATGCTGGTCTTGATGAAAACGGAAAAATCCAGTACTACAATGCAGCAGGAAATGTTGTAGCAGAAAGTGCTTTAGTTGATGCTGATAAAACAGATTTAGGAAATATTCAGCCAGATTTGACTATGGGTATTGGAATGAATTTTACTTACGGAAATTTTGATCTTGGTATTACAGGTTACGGAATGTTTGGACAAAAAGCGTTGAATGCTACAAACATGATGCTGAACGATCCAACAAGATTACCATCTTACAATGTACCGGATGATTTCTTAGGAAGCGGTATTACTTCTTCTCCTAAATATTCTGATTACTGGATCGAAGATGCGTCTTTCTTTAGATTACAAACTCTTTCTGTTGGATATACAATGCCATTAGGCTTCAAAAATTCAAAATTGAGAATGTATATCATGGGAGAAAATCTTGCTGTATTTACAAAATACAAAGGAGTAGATCCGGAGATTGGTTTAAATGCACAGGATGGTGTTGACCAAACAGGATTAGCAGCACCTGGTATAGATAAGTATAACAATTATCCAAGACCGACTACAATCTCTGTAGGATTAAATTTTACGCTGAATAACTAAGCGATTAACTCAAAAATATAAAAAATGAAAATCAAAATAACAGCAGCAATATTAGTAAGCATGCTTTTTACGATATCATCATGTACCGATCTGGATGAACAATTATATGATAGAGTAGAAGATGGAAATTTTGGAAATACTCCAAAAGAAATTGATGCATTAGTGGGCGGGGCGTATTCTTCGTTAAGAGGTTTTGCAGATGGAATTTCAAACAATTATCCAACCTGCGAATACGTATTCTTTTTGAACGAAACGGTTTCTGATGAAGCTACAATTCCTACCAGAGGAACAAACTGGTACGATGGCGGACAATATCAGGATGCGCAAAAACATACCTGGAAAGCAGACAACCGTATGATTCTTTCGGCTTGGCGTTATAACTATACCGGAATTGCAAAAATCAACTCCATCATTTATCAAATCGATAAATCGTCATTGACAGCTAATGCAAAAGCACCAATTTATGCAGAATTAAAAGCGTTAAGAGCGTATTACTATTACAATCTTTTAGACTTATTCGGAAATGTGCCAATCGTTGTAGATTTTGCAGATACAGCACTTCCAACAAATTCTACAAGAAAACAAGTTTACGATTTTGTTGAAAAAGAATTAACAGACGCAATTCCGCATTTAACTGGAAATGTAGTGTATTCTAAAATGACAAAAAATGTGGCTTATGCTCTTTTAGCAAGATTATATTTGAACTCAAAAGCTTTTATAGGAACAGAGCGCTGGCAGGATTGTATCGACATGTGCCAGAAAATTTCAGGTTACACATTAGCTCCTGATTTCTTTGCCAATTTTGCAACTCAAAACGAGAAATCTCCTGAAATTATTTTCGCAATTCCTTACGATTCAAAAGCAGGAACAGTTGGAAATTACATGAGTTCAATGTCTTGTCATTACCTTCATAAATTGACAATTTCTCCAGTTGGAGATTATCCTTGGAGCGCAAACGGAATGTGCGCGCAGCCGGGAGTTTATTCTGAATTTGCCGATACAGACAAAAGAAAAAAATGTATGGTTGCGGGAGATCAGATCAATTTAGCAACCGGAACTGTAATTACAATGGATAATGGAGAACCATTAACCTATACAGAAACAGTTACAAGTGTTGCCGATGCAAAAGAAAATGAAGGTGTTCGTTTAGGAAAATACGAAATGAAAGCCGGAGAAACCTGGGAACGTGATCACGATTTAGTAGTAATTCGTTATGCCGAAATTTTAATGATGCAGGCAGAATGTTACGTTCGTTTAGGATCTGCAGATTTAGCAAAACCATTTGTACAACAAGTTACAGCACGTGCCGGAGAAGAAATGCCGGCAACAATCGATCTTAATTTTATAGATAAAGAATTGCTTAAGGAATTTACTTTTGAAGGAAGAAGAAGAACAGACAACATCCGTTTTGGAACTTTCTTCCTGCCATGGTGGGAAAAAGGAACAACAGAAGCTTACAAAGCAATTTTCCCTATTCCAAGCACCGTTTTAACAACTAATAAAAACCTGAAACAAAATCCTGGGTATCCTTTGAATTAGGTTCAAAAATGTCAGTCTTCCATGTTGGTTAGTCGTGGAAGGCTGACATGTTTATAAGAATAATTTTTGCCACAGATTAAAAGGATTAAAAAGATTTAAAAAAAAATGTTTCACGCAGATTATGCAGATTAAAGCAGATCTGATTTTAATGTATAATAAATCTGCACAATCTGCTTAAATCTATTTAAATCTATTTAAATCTGCGTGAAATAATTTAATCACAGATAGTGAGCAAATAAAATGCAAAAAAAAATCATTTTAATCCTTTTAATCTGTGGCAAAAAATAAAAATTAAATCAATATGAAAAGATATATCACATTATTGTTTTTTGGGATACTGAACATTGTAATCGTTTCCGGATGCAGCAGCGATGACAAAAGCCCCAATGAACCAGTAAAACCAGAAGTGCTTAAACCCGTTGCAGTTGAAAAAACAAACAGCACCAAAATTTATGTGCACTATATGCCCTGGTTTGAAACCAATGAAAGCAGTGCCGATAAAAAATGGGGATACCACTGGACAATGGCAAACAAAAATCCGAATACTATAGGCGCAAACAACCGCAGGGAAATTGCCTCTTACTATTATCCTCTAATTGGTCCATATCATTCGGGAGATAAAAATGTGATTGAAAATCATTTATTATTGATGAAATATTCAGGAATTGATGGTGTTTTGATCGACTGGTACGGAACTTACGATGTCAACGATTACAGAATGGTAAAAGAAAACACAGAACAGCTTATTGCCATGCTGGATAAAGTGGGCTTGGAATATGCTATAGTTTATGAAGACAGAGTTACAACAAACGTTGTCAATGCCGGAAAAGCAATTTCTGTAACCAGTGCAGCAAAAACAGATTTAGCTTATATGGAGAAAAATTATTTTGATGATGCAAATTATATCAAAGTAAACGGAAAACCATTGTTATTAAATTTTGGGCCAATTGTATTGCAAACGCCTGCCGAATGGACAAACGTTTTCAATAGCATTACGACAAAACCAACTTTTTTAACCCTTTGGGACCAATCTGTAGAAGCCGGAGCAAATGCATCTGGAGAATATGCGTGGGTTTATAAAAACAGTACATATCTAACAAATTTTTATACCAATACAAAACCAAAACTTTCTGTAGCAATTGGAAGTGCTTATCCTGGTTTTAAAGATTTTTATGCCGAAGGCGGAGGCGGAGATGCAATTGGATGGACAATTGAGCACAACAATGGTGCAACGCTAGACGAAACACTTTCTATGGCTAAAAATGCCAATTTAAATTACCTGCAGTTAATTACCTGGAACGACTTTGGAGAAGGAACCATGTTTGAACCAACAGTTGAATTTGGTTACTTGTACATCGAAAAAGTAAAAGCATTTGCGGGAGTTAAAAACACCGAATCTGTATTTCCGGATATAAGCAAAATGTACAACCTGCGAGTAGAAAAGAAAGGCAATGCCGATGCTCAGAATAAACTGGATCAGGCTTTTAATTATTTTGTTTCCATGCAGCCCGCAAAAGCAAAACAGTTAATAAACGAAATAAAATAAGAGTTGTAATTAATACAATTAAATAATGAAAAACATAAGATATAGATACTGTATAATTGCTTTAGCGTCAATATTAATTTGCGCCTGCAGTGCTGGTACTAAAAAAACATACAAAATTAATTCGCCGGGGAAAGTAACCGAATTAGTTTTTGAATTAACTGTTTCAGGTCAGCCTCAATACAGTTTTACTTCAAACGGAAAATCGGTTATAGAACCTTCGTTAATGGGATTTGAATTTCAGGGAATTCAAAAAATGACTGAAGGTTTTGAAGTGGTTTCGACTGAAGAAAAATCTGCCGATCAAACATGGGAACAGCCTTGGGGAGAATTCAAAAAAGTTCGTGATCACCACAACGAATTGATTGTTCACTTAAAAGAATCAAAAGGAGAAGAGCGTTTAGTTGATATTATTTTCAGGGTTTTTGATGATGGAGTAGGATTTAGATATGAATTTCCAAAACAGCCTCATTTAGGAAAAGTGAAAATTTCAAACGAAATTACACAGTTTACCTTTAAATCAAATAATGATGTTTGGTGGATTCCGGTGCACCGCGAAAACAGTTATTACGAAAGTGAATACCGTAAAACGCCAATCAGCAAAACAGATACCATAAATACTCCGGCAACTTTTGAAACAAAAGAGAATTTATACGTTGCGATTCACGAAGCCAACTTAACTGATTTTGCTTCGATGACACTTTTAAAAACAAGTGATAAACAATACAAAAGTGATTTAGTGCCTTGGGCTGATGGTGTAAAAGTATATGCTGAAACACCTTTTAAAACACCTTGGAGAACGGTTGTTGTTGGTAAAACTCCAGGAGAAGTTGCAACTTCGACTATTATGCTGAATTTGAACGAACCTTCGAAAATTGAAGATCTTTCGTGGATTACGCCTTCTAAATACATTGGTATTTGGTGGGGAATGCATTTGGAGAAATTCACTTGGGGACAAGGCCCAAAACACGGTGCTACAACAAAAAATACAAAAGAATATATTGATTTTGCTGCGAAAAACAATTTTGACGGCGTTCTGGTAGAAGGCTGGAACGAGGGCTGGGACGGCGACTGGACTGCCGATGGGAAAGCGTTTAGTTTTGTAAAAGCCTATCCGGATTTTAATTTGGAAGAAATTACAAAATATGCTGCCATAAAAAATGTTCGATTAATAGGGCATCATGAAACAGCTGGTGCTTCTAAACATTATGAAGGCCAGCTTGAAGATGCCTTTAAATTGTATCAAAAAATGGGTGTAAACTCAGTTAAAACGGGTTATGTAAACAAATATTTGGATAAAAAAGAATGGCATGACAGCCAGTATGCGTCTCGTCATTACAGAAAAGTAATCGAAACAGCAGCCAAATATCACATCATGATCGACAATCACGAACCGATAAAAGGAACCGGGATTCAGCGTACGTATCCAAACTTTATGTCACAAGAGGGCGGAAGAGGTCAGGAATATAACGCTTGGTCTGTAGACGGCGGAAATACGCCTCAGCATTTAACAACATTGCCGTTTACAAGAATGCTTTCTGGTCCGTTTGATTACACACCGGGGAATTTCAATTTTGATTATAAAACTCCTTCCGGAGCGAGAGTTCAGACTACTTTGGCAAATCAATTGGCTTTGTATGTTATCATTTTCAGTCCGCTGCAAATGGCTTCAGATTTACCGGAGAATTATGTTGATAAACCAGAATTTCAGTTTATAAAAGATGTTCCGTGTACATGGTCAGATACAAAAGTTTTAGATTCTAAAATTGGAGAATACACCACAATCGTTCGTAAAGACTGGGACGAGAAAAACTGGTATTTAGGTTCTATTACAAACAAAGATGCCAGAGATCTTAAAGTTACATTATCTTTCTTAGACAAAGGAAAAGAATACGAAGCCGAAATTTATGCCGATGGAGCAGGAGCAAACTATAAAACAAATCCTTATCCTGTAACAATTTCAAAACAAAAGGTAAATAACCAAACCGTTTTAAATATCAAATTGGCAGCTGGCGGAGGAACAGCTATAAAATTCACTCCAATCGAGAAATAAGAAAGTTTAGATTATTTTGAGTTAAGTTTGAGTGGATGAACCCGATATCTTGCAAAAGATGTCGGGTTTGTTTTTTTGATTAAACCATATAAGTTATATAAGTTCATTTAAATGTATTGCGGTTTTTTTTAACGCATAATTTTTTTAACGCAAAGAACGCTAAGTTTTTTTGATATAGATAGCATTTACAATGCTCAAAGTTTGCAAAGCTTTGTGTTGATTGGATTGTTTGTTTTAACGCATAATTTTTTTAACGCAAAGAGCGCTAAGTTTTTTTTATATAGATTGCATTTAGAATGCGCAAAGTTCGCAAAGCTTTGTGTTGATAAAGCTTTGCGAACTTTGGGTTTTATAAAAACCTACCTTATTAAAAAAACTTAGCGTGCTTTGCGTAAAATCTTAGCGCTCTTTGCGTTAAAAAATTACCCGCATAGACTAAAACCTGAAAGTTTAAACCTGAAACAAAAACTCAATGTTTATAAAACTTTACATGATTTCCAAAACTATACGTTGCAGCCAAAGTTGGCCCATTATAACCCCATTTAAAGAAACCATCAATTCTTGGTTTAGTTACATCGAGCCTGAAATTTAAACCCGTATAACCTGCCGTAAGACTGAAATTTTTATAAACGTTATATAAAACCGATAAATTATAACTGATAATTCGGCCGTCGATATCATTTATTTTAAGAGCAAAATAATTTATATTCGCATATAAACCCACTTTTTTTCCAAGTACAAATTCACCCCAGATTCCAACATCAGGTAAAGGAGCTGTGAAATCAACATTATCTCTGTATGATGCCTCTATCGTATTTCCTACAAGTCCTATTCCAACATCAGCTAGCATTACGTGCGCACCAATCAATAAACCAAGTTCGTATTTTGGTTTAGATATTATGGCATATCCATAAGCAAATCGAATCATTTGATTGTCTAAAAAAGCAGAAACTCTTGCGTCAACCGGATAAGTATGGTCCTGAAATTCAATTTCTTTTTGAAGTGTTTTTTCCGAATTTCTTTTTAAATAAAAGTACTCCAGATTAAACCGGGATCTTCGGGAAGCGCGCCATTCAAAAGCGCCAAAAAAGGAAACCGTATTTGTTTCAAAACCTAAATCTTTTTCAAAATCAATATCAGTTCCAATTCTGCCACCCGTTCCGTTAACTTCAACTTCAGTATTGTTTACGGGAAAAAATACACCAGCGGTTGCTTTAAATCGCCTTCCATGCCACGGAAGATCATCTGCAGCATAATTCTGAAATTCATCTGAACTATTTTTTACAGTAGTTAAAGTATTTTCGTCTGTTATTTCGGCGGTTGTCTGTGCATTTGCCGAAAAAAAGGAGAGAGGAATTATCAAAAAATAAACTAATTTTTTCATGGTATTGAGGTTTTAGGTTTATTAATGAGATTACAATCATTAAAGTTAACAAAAAAAATCATGTAAATTATTTTTATTGAATTTTATTGTTTTGATTTTCAGGTATGTATAAAAATAGTTATCAGATAATACTTATTTATAAAGGAGGTTTAAACACCTTGTACAGACCAAAAATTAAGATTGAGTCTTGTCATTGCCATTGCGATTGCTTATATTTGAGTATAACCCTTGAGATATGAACAAAGCTTTAAAGCAATACCTCGTTAAGTCTTTTATAATTTTAGCAGTAATTCATTTAGCCTATTTTTTATATGGCTATTTTACTTTTGAAGGAATTAAGAAAATTGATATTTATTCAGAGTTTTACCGATTTAAGTTTTATGATAATGTATCGATTTCCCACTTTTTTATAAGCGGTTTATTTTTGCTTTTCTTTCTTATTTTTTTATTGAAGAATCATGCAAGACAACATTATTCTTTTGGAAAAATCCTGAAGATTGGTTTTTTCTTATTACTGATTTCGTTTGTGAGTTTAACCTTTTTTATCAGTTTTAGCTTTGGGCAAAATGTAAAGCTGAAAGGAGAATTATCAGAGAAAAGTTATAACAAAGACAAAGAATTACTGAATGTTTTAAACCCGTTTTTATATAATTCAAGCTCCTATTATTCAGAGAAACTATTTAATTACGAGAATATCTTATATCCAAAACCTTATCCCGTAATTAAAGAAGAAAAACAAGAATTAATTTATCATGATCAATTTGGTACAGTAACGACTTATTACAGTATTGACACGCTAAAAGTTTTAACCGAAACCTATAATAAAGTTTCTAAAAAAGCAGATTCAATTTTCGATTTTGTCGGATTGGATGTAAATATTGTAAAAGACAGGATAATCAAACAAACAGTTATTGGAGACAGCACACAAATCGTATTTAAAGGAACTGAAGTCAGTCCGGAATATGATAAAGATATTTGCATTTTCCTTGAAAATAAATCGCTTTATAAGCCTGTTAACGGTGAACCAATTGAAAAGCAGCAATATGAAGCTGCTGTAAAACGATATAATTTGTTGTATAAATTCAAGCAAGATTCGTTGACAAAGCAGTTTCAAAAACTCGATACTTTATTTAAAAAATATAATATCGAGACACATATTGTTCCTCAAAAATTAACGTCTCAAGTTTTTTATTACACCAAAAATCAGGAAAGACGTTTAGAAGGAATAGAAAATTACTTCGACAGAAAAGCCCTGAATGAAAAATTCCAGACTTTAGAACGTTATTTCTACCAGCCAAATTATTTGCACCCAAATATTATGTCTATATTTTTTATTGTAGTTGCGATAGTTTGGTTAGGTCTGTTTTTGTTTTATATTCCTTTTAATTATATGAAAGGTAAGAAGTTATGAGTTATGAATTATAAGTTATAAGGCTTTTAAAATAATTTAATTCATTGACGGTCCTGCAAGGTTTTCAAAACCTTGTAGGTTTCTATATCAGATCAATTTGTTTGGAGTATTTATACCTACAAGGTTTTGAAAACCTTGCAGGAAACGAAAAATTACGTAATAGAGAGAATCTAAAATCTGCAATCTAAACTCTAAAATCCCCTTTAAACTCTGTTATAATCTGCGCGCCAGTGCACGATAGCTTTTTTTATGGCGTCACCTGTTAGGTTATTTTTTAATGCATCCTCAAGTAACGGAAGAAATTCGTCATCTGGAGCAAATCGTAACGCAAATATTTGATCATCGGTTAATTTGTGTTCAAATTCTTCCAGTCTTTTACCCGTTAATGTAAAGTAGCGATAACGAAGTTCTAAGCGTACAATTCGGTTTTGTAAAATAAGCGCATAATGCTGGCGAAGCATATAAGCAAGGAAAAATAAAAACACAAAAACAACGCTTATAAAAGACCAAATAAGAGTATCATTTGTAGTAGAAGCAAAGTAAATACTAAATACAAGAAATACCGTTAAAATAGGATAATACACAAAATGGTGCGGAGTGTAAAACCGAATATGATTGTAGTAAGTTTGAATTTTCATAATTGGAATTTTATGTTAAATGTAAAAAAAAAGAAAGCTACCCTAATAATTTAGAATAGCTTTTTTCTCAAAAATAAACTAACATAACCAATGTTCTCTTTATAATCTAAACTTGTAAAAAGTTTGTCTTAATAATATCTATAATTTTAAAAAGCCTCTTCTTCATCAATCCTTTTAAACCGGGGCTTTGATTTCTTAATTGTAAAATTATAGCACGTTGAGAAATTTCGTGTTATATTTTAAAGTTCAAAAGTTATATTATTTCAATATTTGAGGTTTTTTTATATGATTTCTTCAATAACTTTCCATTCCTCTAGTTTTGACTGAAATGATTTGCCAGCGTTTGCCGGACTTGTGGACGGAAGCGTAATTAAAGTGTATTCTTTTTTTAAGTGCACATATTTTTTAAAGAACGCTGCCGCTTTTTGTCCGTTAAATAATATCGTATTTATTTTGGGATGTTGTTTCAGGAATGTCTCAAAATCATTGGCAATTTCATTTTTTATAGCACTGTCTAAACTTCCTACGCGGTCGCAATATTGCAAAACATCCCAAAGCGCAATTTTGTTTTTCAGCAAAAGCGCTTTTTTAGTTTCATAATCATTTGAGAAATCTTCTTTAAAAATAGTAAACAAAAACTTCCAGAAATTATTCTGATTGTGTCCGTAATACTGATTGAGTTCTAACGATTTTGTTCCGGGCATTGTACCTAAAATCAGAATTTTAGAATCATTTGAACTTATAGGAGAGAAGGAGTAGCTTTTCATTGATTGAATTAAGAAATATTTTATTTGAGTTAAACTTATATAGATAAGTAATTATAAAACAATTGTAGAAAATTATATAACATTTTTGGTTTGTGATTGAGCGAACTTTGAACATCTGCTTTTTTAAACGAATATGTTGGTTTAAGAATCATTTAAAATTACAGAATTTAAATCGAAACAAAATGAAAATAGTTACTATACATACAGAGAAAATTCAAAACATATTTGAAGAGTTGAATAAAAACTTCGGCGGAAAAGTAACTTTTGACGTTGATGAATATACACTTGAAGTAAATAATAATTTTGCAAAAGGCTCTATTAGCGGTGCTTCTTTTAATGACAATATTTCTTATGTTCAGTTTGATATGACTTTTTCAGTTGATTTAAAACTGAATATTAATAACGGAATTTCATCACCATTATATTTTGCTTATTGTTCTAAGGGAAATCTTTCGCATAGTTTTGGGGTTCATGGTGAAGAACATAAACTAAAAACTTTTCAGACTGCGATTGTAACTTCAAAATTAAACCAGGATAATGTTTTGCTTTTTGAAAAAGATAAAAAAACAAAATTCACTTTAATAATTGTGGGAACACAATCAACTCAGGCAAATTCTTTAAACCAAATGGTTAGGGAAACATTTTTTGAAGAAAACCTTAATGGAGAATTCTTTTATGCCGGTTCATACAATTTAAAAATTGGTGAAAAAATCGAACAGTTAAACGCCGTAACACAAACCGGAGTAGTTAGAAATTTATTGAAAGAAGGTATTTTAAGAATCATTCTGGCAATGGAAATCCAACAGCACACAGACGACTTAAATTCATTTTCTAAAGAAGCAAACTGCTTAACTTTAAGAGAAATGGAAGAAATAAAAGAACTTTCAGAAACTATAAAGGCAAATCCGGAAGAACCTTTTACCATTAAATCATTGAGTAAAAAATCAGGTTTATCGCCAAATAAGCTTCAGGAAGGTTTTAAAATGATTCACAACAGAACCGTAAACGATTATATCACGCACATGCGAGTTCTAAAAGCCGAAATCCTAATAAGAACATCAGACTTAAATATTTCTGAAATTGTGTACTGCATTGGTTTTACAAGCAGAAGTTATTTCTCTAAAATCTTCAAACAAAAATTTAACTGCAGTCCAAAAGAGTATAAGTTTAATTTGAATCCGTTGGCAGTAACCGCCTAATAAAGTTGCTGAGGTTCTAAGATACTAAGTTGCTAAGTTTTTTCTTAGCAACTCACAAACTTAGCCACTTCGCATCTTAAAAAAATTAATGTCGTTAGCTATTAAGCAAGATATATATATACAAAACGCTAAGATTCTGAGTCGCTGAGGTTTTAAGTTTAACTTAAAGGCTCCAAACTTAGAATCTTAGTTTTTTTTGAGATGTTGAGTTTCTAAGTTTCTAAGATTTTTAGTTCCGAAGTTTTCCATGTATTACTCAGCGTTCAGTTACTATAAGTTCTCAAATACTAAGAAAAAAAACTTAGAATCTAAGCATCTCAGAATCTTAGCAACTAAAAAAATCTTTTGTCAAAAAGATTTTTTTTATACATTTGCATAACTGGTTATATAATTAATTATAATATGGAATTTTTCAACAAAGTAGGTAAAGCGGCTTTAGGAAGTCGTTTACGATTAATGACTGCGGTTATAACAGATGATGCTTCTAAAATTTATGAGTTATACGGTGCAGATTTTGTTCCGAAGTGGTTTCCTGTGTTTTATACGCTGGCAGAAGAAAGAGAATTAACGATTACGGAAATTGCAAATGAAATTGGACATTCGCAGCCTTCCGTAAGCAAGATTATTCACGAAATGACAGCTGCGGGATTGGTTCAGGAAAGTTTGAAAACAGATGATAAACGAAAAAACAATGTCGTTTTGACTGCGAAAGGACTTTTGCTAGCGAAAAATATCCAGCAGCAATTAAAAGATATTGATGTTGCGATAGACGGTTTAATTGCCGAATCTAAACATAATCTTTGGGCGGCGCTTGAGGAATGGGAATTTCTATTGGAACAAAAATCAATGTTTAAAAGAGTAAGCGATCAGAAAAAAATCCGCGAAAGCAAAAATGTCAAAATCGTAGAATACAAACCAGAATATCAGGAAGCCTTTAGAGCCTTAAATGTAGAATGGATTTCAACGTATTTTGAAATGGAAGATGCCGATTATAAAGCGCTGGATAATCCCGAAGAATATATCTTAAACAAAGGCGGAAAAATTCTTGTGGCTTTGTATGAAAACGAACCCGTAGGAGTCTGCGCCCTTATCAAGATGAACAATCCGGAATATGATTTTGAAATGGCAAAAATGGCCGTTTCACCAAAAGCACAAGGTAAAAATATCGGTTGGCTATTAGGACAGGCAATTGTTGCAAAAGCAAAAGAATTAGGAGCAAAAAAGATTTATCTGGAAAGCAACACGATCTTAAAACCCGCCATAAACTTATATTATAAATTAGGTTTCGAGAAAGTATTTGGACTGGAAACACCTTATAAAAGATGTAATATTCAGATGGAGCTTAAAGTTTAAGAAAGTTGCTAAGTTTCTAAGATGCTGAGATTCTAAGTTTTTAGATGCTAAGAAAAAAACTCAGCAGCTTAGAACCTTAGCATCTTAGAAACTTTTTCAGCGTCCAAACCTATAAAAATCTAAATCCGGATTTTTTTTGTTTTTTATAGAATCAACAATAGAATTCATTCCAATTACGCTGAAAGTGATTCCGTTGCCTCCGAAACCTAAAACGTAATGGATGTTTTTTTTCGGGTCTGGTTTTCCAAAATAGGGAAGGCCATCTTTAGTTTCGCCAAAAGTTCCCGCCCAGGAATAATCTAATTTGAATTGTACATTCGGGAATCGTCTTTTAAACTGACGCATTAAAGAAGCTTCTTTTTTGGGAATCAGTTTATCACGTTTTCTGGCATCTCTGAATTCTTCATCACCGCCGCCCATAATAATTCGGTTGTCTGCGGTGGCGCGATAATAATAATACGGAGAAGAAGTATCCCAAATAACCGCATTTTTTAAAATTGTAGGTAATTCAGGAACGATTTCAGAAGCCAGCGCATACGTGCTTTTTAAATCAACGATTTTTTCTTCAATAGTTTCAGTGCTTTCATAACCGCTGCAATACACAACATGATCTGCAGTTATCGTACATTTATTTTCGGTGTGTGCAATGCATTTCCCTTTTGTAGTCTGGACAGAAGTAATATTCGTTCTGTCATAAATCTGCATTCCGTTTTGATGGCAGTAAGACAATAAATCGTTTGCCAGTTTAAACGGATCCATAACTGCGGCAGTTTTAGATTCGATTGCTGCAATGGCGTTTAAACCCATTTTTTCGAGCTCATATTTATTGAGCCAGGTTACATCAAAATCGCGCTGTTTTCTGGCTTTAAACTCGTTCTTTAAAAACGGTATATCTTTTTTATAGGATGTAAAATAAATACTTTTTTTGAACTCAAACCCGCAGTCGCTTTCTACGGTATCAATTATATTTCGCAAATCAAAAATAGCTTTCTTACCATTTCTGTAACTGTCTACGGCACATTTTTCGCCTCGCAGTTTAATCAGTTCGTGTAACGGAACATCAATTTCATATTGAAGCAAAGCGGTACTGGCGGCCGTGCTTCCATTTGCTACGTCGCGGCGGTCAACTAATACTATTTTTTTTCCTGCGGTAATTAATTTATAAGCCATTAAAGCCCCTGTTATTCCTCCGCCAACAATCAAAATCTCAGTTTTAATATCAGAATCAATGGAAGGATAACTGGTATTCATGGCGCTTATAAGAGGCCAAAAGGTTTCTGTAGAGCGTAATTTCATTTCTTAGTCGTATTTCGTGAAGCACGATGTTTAGTTCTGTTTTTATCTTTGTACTCATGCTGAGAATGCGCTTCGGTCAGCGAATGAGAAGTTCGAATGCTTTCGTCTTTCTTTGCAAGTTCAGCCAGGTGGCGATAAAACTTCTGGACAATAATCATTTCTTCTTCTGTCATATTTTCAATATCAACCAGACTATTGCTTGAATGTTCATTTGAAGCCACGAGTTCATTTAGTTTTAACTGAATTGCCAGTGAATCTTTGTTTTGTGCTTTTTGAATTAAAAAAACCATCAAAAAGGTTATGATTGTTGTTCCGGTATTAATAACCAGCTGCCATGTTTCAGAATAATCGAAAATAGGTCCCGAAACTGCCCATGCTAATACAATAACAAAAGCACTTATAAAAGCTGTTGTGCTTCCGGCAGCTTTAGATGTTTTTGATGCAAATTTTTCAAATGTGCTTCCGCTATTTTGTTTTTTCTTTTTCATTGCCTTAATAAATTAGGTTTTCTTTTTGCTGACTTTTTCTTTTTTAATCACTTTATTGTTCTTCTCATCATAAACAGCATCGTAAATTTTCTGACCTGTTTTACTGAAAATTTTAATTTTAGGATCTTCATGAGTTCCGGTTATTACGATTGGAAAACCAATTATTCCGCCCGGCGGAAGCCCTAAACGCATTCGTAAATCCAGCAATCCGTCAAAACTGGTAGTTCCTTTAATGGTAGGTCTAAAACTCGCCACACTAAAAGTAAAAGGCTCAATATGAATTAAATTATTATCAATGTTTGATTTGATTTCGATTCCTTCCATTTTGGGATCGCCTAAACCATCTTGTCCTGTTTTAGAACTTACACCTTCAAATAATTTTAAACCTTTAATTTTTACATCACGCAGATTAATAGTTCCGCCGCCTTCAAGTGATTCGTAAATAGGTCCCATATTTCCGTTTAAATCGCCTTTAATTTTATAATCAACAGAAATAATTCCCTGCGCTTTTTCTGCCGCCGTAACCATATCATGAAACATCGGGATTTCTTTGTATGCACGCTGAACGCTGAAATCTTTGGCATTAAAATGTGCATCAAAATGAGCTGTTGTTGGCGTCTCATCTTTGTATCCGGCATTAATGCCAACAATACAATCGATAATATTAAAAGTGGTATTTTCTAAATATAAAGCGCCTTTTGAAATCCCTACTTTTCCGGTAAGCTTATTTAAGTTCAATCCGTTATATTCTACTTTATCAGCATTTGCGGTAAGCGAAACATTTAAGTTTTTAGGAACCAAAACTACACCGCTCATTTTTGGGTGGTCTTCTTTAGCATATTCTACTTCGAGTTTTCGGTCTTTATTTTCACCTTTTTCCAGTGCCATAAATTCATCAACATTGATCAGTTTTGATTTTAGGTTGAAGTCTCCGCTTAAAGTTCCGTGCGATTCCAGAAAATAATTAATCGTATTTAAAAGATATCCGTTAATATCAAAATCAGATTTTCCATAAGAAGCGTAGAATTTTTCAAACCACATTTTTTCATTCTGAAAACGGAAATTTCCTTGTTTGATAAAAAAGGATTTCGGAAATAATTCTGATGTTGCTTTTATGTTCTTCAACAGGATTGTTCCGCGATTATCCAGTTTACTATATTGTCCTGTTGTCGCGTAACTTTGTTTTCCTTTAAGAGATAAATCAGCTTTTGCGTAACCTGTTACATCAAGGCCTTTTTGAGAAAATACCTGATAGATTCGGCCAACATTCAATTCGCCTTTAATTTTTGCATTATAAGCCAAATCACTAAAATCAGATAAAGTGGCGTTTACGTACATTGGATTTCCTTCAAAAACAAATGATGCAGGCGCAACGGCAACGATCAAATCTTGGAAAGTTCCGGCTTTGTTCAAGACATTGGCAATAAAAGTAATATCAGTAATTGGGTTAGGATAGGAGTCTGTTTTCAGCCAGCCGTTTCTAAGCGAAATACCACCAATTGTTTTAGGAAATAATTTTTTTGAAGTACTAAAAAACCCTCTCGCCTGAATATTGGTTTTTAAAAGCCCTTTTAATTCCACAGTATTTAAACCTATTGCAGCATCGACAACAGCAAGATCAAGCGCACCTTTTACACTTGCGTTGATATTCATTTCGCTTAAACCTTTGCTGTTTAAATAAGCGTTGAAATAATCTTTTTCACCTACTTTAAATCGTAAAGTTCTAAGATTTACCAATAATTGTTCTGTATCAAGAGAAGGCAGAATGGCATTCAAATCCATTTGAAAATCAGTTAACGGAACTGGCGCATTTTGGTAATTAATCGCTCCGTCTTTCACTTTTAGATTGAAAGCTAAATTGGGTTTCTGTTTTTTCGAAACGTTATAATCTCCTTTAAAAGAAAGCACTAAATTACTTTTTCCTGAAATTTCAGTTTCTTCCAGCCAGGTTAAATATTCTGGCGGCATTACAGAAAGTAAATCTTTTACAGTTGTATTTTCTGAAGCGGCTTTAATATTTATTTTATAACCGTCTCTTAAAATGGTAAATAAACCGGTAAAGGTTAATGGCAGTTTATTAATCTGCAATTCATTTTTTTGAAGAATAAATGAAAGTGCGTGTGTGTTGATTCTGGTAATTAAATCTGCGCGTACGGCTTTTTTTCTAAGATAAGCTGTTCGGTTATAATAGAAATCTAAGCTGTCAATTTTAGCATCGGTATTTAAATCAAAAATATCTTCGCTTAGATTTCCTTTTCCGATATAATTAAAACCTTTTGCGTCAACCAGAATTTTAGCAGAACGGTCGTTGTATTTAACATGACAGTTTTCTAAATCAATTCGTTCCAGCTTTATTGCCGTTCCTTCTTCGGGAGCATTTGGATCTTTTTTTTCGTCTTTTCTGTCTTCTGGCGCGACATAAATATTGTAATTGGCTTGTCCTTTTTCGTTGACCATTACATTTATCAAAGCATTCGAAACGTATAATTTGTTGATTTTAACTTCACTGTCAAAAATCAGTCTTTTCAAATTTATCCCAAACGCAACCTGATCTGCTTTAAGTAAAGTATCACTGCTAAAAGGTTTAGAACCTGTCATCGATATATCATCAAGTGAAACAGTAAGCGATGGAAAATGGGTAAAAAACGAAAGCTTAGATTTCGAAAACTCGAGTTTTGTGTCTAAACGTTCGTTGGCAATTTTTTTAACTTCTGAGGCTACTTTTCCGGGAAATAGTAATGGAACCAAAAAAAGTAACAGCAGGATTCCTGCTATTACTATTCCCGTCCATTTGAGTATTTTAAGGCTTATATTTTTAAACGAAGTTTTCATGGCGTAGAGTTTTACTATTTCTTTTCAGCCTCTTTCTTGGCTTCTTCAGCTTTTTGCTTGTCTTGCTTTTCTTTCTCTTCTTTGGCTTTTTCCTGTTTTTCTTTTTCTTCCTTGGCTTTGGCTTCTTTTTCTTTAGCCGCTTTTTCCTGCTGTTCTTCTTTTTTCTCTTTTATTTCTTCTTTCTGTTTTTCTTTTTCCTTTTCTTTTTTCTTAAAGTAACCTCTAAAAAGGAAATTGCTTTTTGCGGCTTCCATATTTTCGCTGAAACCTTTTGTTCCGGTTTCTAAATTTGAAAGTGTATTCGAAACGCTGTTTGCCATTTTATCATCGCGGACTAATCGTGCCAATGCTCCGTTTCCGTTATTCATGCTATGACTGAAAATCGCAAGTTCATCAGATATTACGCCTACATTATCAACGCTCTTTTTAACGCTTTTCATAAGGTCAGCCATTTCTATTCCGTTTACAGAAGCAATTGCTCCGCCATTTTCAACTATTTTCTGGGATTTTACTCCCGGAGAAATCGTTAATACTTTATCGCCCATTAATCCGTCAGAACCAATGCTGGCGCGCGCATCTGTTTTTATAAATTCGCGGACTTCATCTTTTATGACCATCGATACTACAACCGATGAGTCATTTATTAATCTTATTTCTTCAACGGTTCCTATATTAATTCCTGAAAAACGGACATTGTTTCCAACTTCTAAACCGCTTACCGTTTTAAATTTTGAGGTTAGGTTAAATGTTGAGCCAAACAGATTTTTTTGTTTTCCGATGAAATAAATGGCCATTATAAAAAGCAGCAGCCCAACTGTTACAAACATTCCTAATTTCCAAGTATATCCAGATTGCTTCTCCATGATTTCTAGTTATTTATTTTTGCTGTTTATTGAAAAAATGAGCGTACCCATTCGTCTTCGTCTTTTTCTAATTCTTCGTACGTTCCTTCGGCGTGAATTACGCCGTCTTTAAGCACCATAATTCTATCGGCAGTTAATTTGGCGCAGGCCATATCGTGCGTAATAATGATTGATGATGTTTTTTGTTTGTTTTTGATATCCAGAATTAATTCGCTGATTTCTCTTGATGTAATGGTATCTAAACCCGTTGTAGGTTCATCATACAAAATGATTTCCGGTTTTAAAATCAGGGTTCTTGCTAAACCAATTCTTTTTCTCATCCCGCCTGATAATTCTGCAGGCATTTTTTCGATTGCATCTCCTAAACCCACACTTTCAAGTGCTTCCAGAACTTCTTTTTCTACTTCTTCTTCGGTTAAATCTCTTTTGTGTGCACGAAGCGTAAAAGCAAGATTTTCTCTAACCGACATAGAATCGTATAAGGCGCCGCTTTGAAATAAGAATCCAATTTTGACTCTCATCTTGTTTAATTCATCTTTAGAAAGAGCAAGTAAATCTTCGTCAAAAACTTTTATTTCGCCTTTGTCAGGTACAATTAAGCCCACAATACATTTTATGGTTACCGATTTCCCTGAACCGGAACGTCCTAAAATCACTAAATCTTCTCCTTTATTTACGGTAAGACTTACGCCTTTTAAAACCGTATTATCTTTGCCAAAAGTTTTATGTAAATCCTTAATCACAATGATTGGGGTCTTTTTTTTATCTTTTGATTTTGGTTCGATATTTTTTTCTTCTTTAATCATTTCAAATAAATTAAATCGGTTAATTGTACTGCCACCATATCAATAATAAATATGCTTAAAGAAGCTGTAACTACGGCTGAGTTTGCAGCACGTCCCACACTTTCTGTTCCGTTTGCGGCATTAAATCCTTTATAGCATCCAATCATTCCGATGAAATAGCCAAAGAAGAAAGTTTTTACCGTCGCCGGAATTAGATCTGAGAATTCTAAAGACTGAATAATCTGCGTTAAATAGCGATAGAAATTAACGTCGCCGTGAATGTTTATTCCGGCGTAACCGCCAACAATTCCAACGGCATCAGCAAAAATTACTAATAACGGAACCATTAACGTACAGGCTAAAATTCTCGTTACGACCAAATAATTATAAGGATTAATAGCCGAAACTTCCATAGCGTCTATTTGCTCCGTTACTTTCATAGAACCTAATTCGGCTCCAATTCCCGACGAAATTTTTCCGGCGCAAATTAAGGCCGTAATAACGGGTGCAATTTCTCTAATTAAGGAGAGTGCCACCATTCCGGGAAGCCAGCTTTCGGCACCAAATTTCACTAAAGTTGGTCTGGATTGAAGCGTGAGCACTAATCCCATAATAAAACCTGTAATTGCCACCAAAGGCAATGACTTATAACCGATGATGTAACATTGTTTCAAAAACTCTTTAGCCTCATAAGGAGGAACAAAAACCTCCTTAAAAAACCTCTTGGCAAACAATGTTGCATCTCCAATTTGTGCGAATGTATTTTTTAGGCTGAGAATCAAAATGTTTAGTTTTTATAGTTAGGTGTAATTTGAAAATCAATTATTTAACAGTTTATGGTACTTTTTAAATTATATATGAAAGTTACTTCTATACTTGTTAAAATACTTTACACAACTTTTTTTGAGGCTTATATAATTTTCATAAAATCACAATATTTTTATGAATGCTGCGTTACACGCATCCTATAGAAAACAAAAGGGCTGTCTCAATTTTAAGACAACCCTTTTATGTATCCGGTTATTCATTCCATAGGAATATTTCATAGGTAGAAAAAAAATGCAGATCAGCGACATTTACGTTCCGTAGGAAGGTTTGATTTTGAAATCGTTTTTTAATAATCTGGCTTATCAAACGTTCCTACGGAACGTAAACAATAATAACAATATAATTTTTCTACCGACGAGATGTTCCTATGGAACATGAAAATATATAGAATAAATGTGACTGTCTCAATAATCGAGACAGCTCTTTTTGTATATCCAGTTATCATTCCATAGGAATGTTTCGTAGGTAGAAAAAAAATGCAAATCAGCGACATTTACGTTCCTACGGAACATAAATTATAATAACAATATAATTTTTCTACCGATGATATATTCCTATGGAACATGAAAATATATAAAACGAAAAAGGGCTGCTTCAAAAAATTGAGCAACCCTTTTTTAAATGAAATATTTGTAATTGTTTATTCTTTGAATTTTTTAAAGATGGAACTGGCAACGTGACCGCCAAAACCAAAAGTATTGCTCATCGTATAATTCACTTCTCTGGATTGTGCTTTACCAAGTGTCAAATTAAATTTATCTGCAAATTCCGGTTCTACGTTTTGTGTGTTTATCGTTGGCGGAACAATATTTTCCTGAACCGCTTTTATACACGCAATCGCTTCAATTGCTCCGGCACCGCCAAGTAAATGTCCGGTCATTGATTTTGTAGCACTAATATTCGCATTCGGGTTTATTCCAAATACTTTTTCAACAGCTTTAAGTTCGCTTAAATCTCCGGTTGGAGTAGAAGTTGCGTGGGCATTAATGTAATCAATTTGATCTGGAGAAATTCCGGCTTCTTCAAGCGCAAGCTCCATTCCTAAAACAGCTCCTTCACCTTCAGGATGTGTTCCTGTTAAGTGGTAAGCGTCTGCGGCTAAACCGCCGCCTACAATTTCGGCCAGAATTACAGCATTTCTTTTTATGGCGTGTTCGTAACTTTCTAATATCACAACGCCGGCTCCTTCGCCCAAAACAAAACCATCTCTTGTGGCATCAAAAGGTCTTGAAGCTTTGCTGTAATCATCATTTAAGGTAGACAATGCTTTTGAAGCATTAAAACCGCCAATGGAAGATTCTGTAACCGAAGCTTCAGAACCTCCAGTGATCATCATATCGGCTTTTCCCCAGCGTATATAATTGAAAGCATCTATAATTGCAGTATTACTGGCAGAGCAGGCTGCAGCCGTTGTATAGTTAATGCCGCGAAGTCCGTATTTAATCGAAATAACGCCTGAAGCTATATTCACAATTCTTTTCGGAATAAAAAACGGACTAAATCTTGGTGTGCCATTTCCTAATTTATATTCTCCAATTTGTTCTTCAAAAGTTGAAATACCACCATCGCCGCAGCCCCATATCACTCCAATTCGGTTTTTATTTAAAGAATCAAAATCGATATTGGCATTTTTTACGGCTTCGTCTGCGGCGTACAATGCGTATTGCGTAAAAAGATCGTATTTTCTGATTTCATTTTTTTCAAAAATAGCCGAAGCATCAAAGTTTTTAACTTCGCACGCAAATTTAGTTTTGAATTGTGTGGTGTCAAATCTTGTTATAGGAGCAGCACCGCTGACTCCGTTAATTAATGAATTCCAAAATTCCTGAACATTATTTCCAATAGGAGTTACTGCTCCTAATCCTGTTACTACAACTCTTTTCATTATTTTTTAGGTCTTAATTCTGTTAATATTGTTTCTCTAACCAAGTCAAAATCACTATCGTTAGTAAGTCTCGAAAGCTGTACAATCGCAACCATATTGGTTATAATCATTATAGCTTTTGTTCTTGGCGCCATTTCAAAATCAAATATTTTGAGTTCTTTTCCTTCGATTAAAACTTCCGTCAGCCAGGTAATTACGATTTGGGAAAATCCTTGTAGTTCTTTTTTTATGGATTCGTCGAGCGTATTTAAATCTGTTGCTAATGAACCTACAATGCAGACTTTATTTTCTTTTTTTATTTGTGCCTGTACTTCTAAAAAAGCTTCCAGTTTTATTAGAGGAGATTCATTGGCTACTCTTTTCTTTAAAGCCTCTGTTCTGGCAATATGTTCTTTTATGGTCGCTACGCCAAGATCAGATTTAGTAGGGAAGTGGTAATGAATAGAAGCGGTTTTAATGCCAATATCATTTGAAATATCTTTAAAACTAAAAGCGTTGTAGCCTTTGTTTCGAATAAACTGATCTGCTTTTTCTATAATATTTTCCCGTGTTGTCATGACTGTAATTTTTTGACAAAGATACTACCTATTAGTAGATAGGCAAATTTATTTAGTTTATTTTTAAGATTAATTATTACTGTAAACAAAAAATCCCTTTCATTAAGAAAGGGATTTTCCGGGTTTAATAGAATTTTGGTCAGTCTATTACGTTATAAAATTACAACATTTAAATTCCAAATCCCAACTTTGGAATTTGGAATTTTTTAATTGGAATTTTTCTATAATTTTTTTAAGAGTTGATCGCTACTCCTGTTCTCAATTTATTTAAAGGAATAACTTTTGATTCGTCATGAGCAAATTTTTCCATTATTAATCTTGCGGTTAAGTAACATACGGTTGATTCTGCTCCTTGATTTAAGTTTACATTGTTTTTTTCAAGACCGTCGTAACCACCGCCGCTTACGGGATTATACATAATTTGATTTAAATGATTTTTTCCTAAAAACCAGTTAAATGCAATTTTCATTTTCTTTCTGTATTCCGGAGTTTCAAATGTGTTATAAAAAGCATTTAATGTTTGAATTGTATAGGTAACATCAATTGGCTGTTCTCCATATTCTTGTGGTTCTGAACCTTTGTGATACCAGCTTTGATTTGAGATTGCTTTAAAATTCCCGTCAACAAATGTTTTCGACAATAAGAAATCTAATGAATCTAAGGCTACTTTTTTGTAAACTGGTTTGTTTGTAATTAAATATGCGTACAACATAGATTCTGGCAGAATTCCGTTTCCGTACGTTAAATAATTTTCAAACCACTGCCAGTCTTCAGTAGCTGTATCTTCGTAATTTGCCAGCAGTTTTGCATTTAGTTTATTGATAATGGCTGCCACATATAAATTTGGAACGGCATTATGATACAAATACAATCCTTTTGTTGCAAAACCAATAGAACGAGGCGATTGAATATTTTCTGCCCATTTTAAGGAATTAAGGAAACATTTTGCTGCTTTTTTAGAAATGTTTTCAGGAAGGATATCTGAATTTGAAACCACAGTTCCTAAAGCCCAGATTGCTCTTGCATTTGAATCTTCTAAATTAACTTCGGCATTTTGCTCAATATGTTCACGGTTTTCCTGATCGACATAATTGATGAAATTTCCTTTTGGTTTTTGACATCTTTCGATAAAATCCAAATAAATTAAAATATACGGAAGATCGTCTTTGTCCCTGGTTAATTTATAGTGCGCACAAAATGCGATTAAAGCGCGGGCATTATCATCTAAAGTATAACCGGAATCCAGATCCGGAACTGAAATTTTACTAAATTGAATAATTCCAAGATCTGTAGTTAATCTTTTAATATGTCTTAACTGAATATCAGGATAACTGTATTTGACATCTGATGGATTTTCGATTAACTTTTTATAAGTATTCATAAGTGTTAATGCGGCATTTTCCCAAGATGAAGCTCTCATTTTAGTAAATGCATTGATTCCCATTTCACGTCTTAAATTTTCATCAGAAATCAGTTTTAATGTTTCTTCTGCAAATTGATCCACATTTCCAATATCAACGAGAACACCACAGTCAGAAGTTAAAACTTCTTTTGTATGTGCAATTTTTGATGCGACCATAGGGCAGGCACAACTCATTGCATAAGCAAAAGTGCCGCTTACAGCTTGGTTTGGATCTTTTGAAGTAAACAAATAAATATCCGTTGCTTTTAAATATTCTAAAAGTTCCTCTGTATCTAAATATTGATTAATGAAACGAACATTGTTGTGTAAATTTAATTCGTCAACAAGTGCTTCCAGTTTATCTCTATAAGTATCAACTCCATCTTTAATTAAATTAGGGTGTGTTTTGCCAATGATTAAATACAATACATTTGGTTCTTTTTCGACGATTTTTGCTAAAGCCTGTAAACCTGTTTCGATATTTTTTCCTTCGCCCAAAAGTCCAAAAGTTGAAAGTACAATTTTGTTTTGAATATCAAATTTTGCTTTTGCTTGTGCCGGCTCTTCATAAATTACAATATGGGTTCCATGTGCCACTGTTGTAATGATATCTTCGTCAATATCGTAGTCTTGTATTAAAATTTCTTTTGACTGGTTTGTCATTACAAAAACAGAATTGCTGTAGCTCAAAAGTAATTTTACAAAAGTTTTCAATTCGTTATTCGGGTTTGGAATAACGGTGTGAAAAGTATAGGTTATAGGTTTTTTTACTGCATTTAAAAAATCTAGTAAATGATCACCATAATTACCGCCAAACAAACCGAATTCATGCTGAATGTGAACTAGTTTCACATTTTTATCTTTATTAATTTCTTCGGCAACTTTTGTGTACTCTGCTCTTTCTTTTGTGTTTAATGTAAAGGCCTGTGTCGAATTTGTCTTTGGATTGTCTACTAATTCACAAATTTCACAAGTTATTGATTTACCAAAAATGTCGGTAATTCCTTTAATTGTATCCTGAGTATATGTTGCTATTCCACATTGTGTTGGAGGAAATGTTGAAAGAAAAACAATTTTCGATTTATTTGATATCTTCTTCATGGGGATTCTGTTTTAGTTCTGTTAATAAGTCGTCAAGGTTCAAAGTAGTCGCCACAATTTTTTTATTGGCGACACCATAATAATGTTATACTATTAAAAATGACTTTTTGTTAAGAAAAATACCTTATTTATATAACAGTATCTTTTTATAAGATTCAACTGAGCCAGTTTTTAATTTTGAATAAAATTACCTTGGGAACGCAGCGGTAATTAACTCAATCGATCAAAAAATTAACTCTAAAGCTTCTGGATGGGAATTGTATAACGTTGAGACCAAAATTCTAAAAGAGCCTGATAAATTTATGATTTGTAATGGATTGCGATAATAAATATACCGTTTGAGTTAATTGTTTTTGTAAGTAAAAGAGAACTTTGAGAGACAAACAAATCAGACTTGTAAAAGTCACATTTTATAACTTAAATTTTAATATTATGTTACGTTGGACAGTCACATTTATTATTTTGGCTATAGTAGCCGGAATTTTTGGTTTTGGAGGAATTGCTGCCGGAGCCGCTAGTATCGCAAAAATTTTATTCTTTATATTCTTAGTTTTATTTATTATCTCATTAATAAGCGGAAGATCAAGAGTTTAAAGTTTCAAGTTTATTAAAAAAAGCGAAATTAACACTTGTGTTGATTTCGCTTTTTTGTTTTTAATCTATACTTATAATTTTAACGCAAAGCACGCTAAAATAGTTTTAACGCAAAGGACGCTAAGATTTTTAATAAGTTAGTTTTTTACTAAAACTCAAAGTTCGCAAAGCTTTGCGAACTTCAGCATTGAAAATGCAGCCTTTTAAAAAATCTTAGCGTCCTTTGCGTTAAAATTATTGCGTTAAGCTAATAACTCATATCTCATATCTCATAACTTTTCTTAGTTACAAAAGCAATTGGCAAACCAATGCAGACGATTAAAATTAAAACAGAAATGATTAAGGGAAGATCAAATTCTTTTGATGGAAGTTTTGGAAATACAATTGGAAGCACAATAAGGTTCATTACAATCCAGACAAAAATTCCATAGACAATTCCCGAAACAACAATGTTCTTTTTCAAAATAGGAACGTGCGGATATATCTTATAATAAAAATAGGCAAAAGCAAATGCGATAAAGTAATGCAGTAATAAACCATAGAAAACCATTTGTGTGCCGCCTGTATAGGCATGCTGTTTAAAAATGCCACTTGCAATAGACTGCAGAATTTTTTCGGCAGTTGTTTGATGTAATATAACGGAGTAAACAAAAATTGCAGCAAGAATATCTAAAGTTCCTGCCAGTAAACCAGAGAATAAAATAGTTTTAGATTTTGATGTCATTAATTTAGAGTTTAGTTATGTGTTGAAAAATAGAATTTAATTGATGCGTATGTCTTTGGGTGTGAACTAATGCAAAATCAATCCATTCGTACATGGTGAATTTGTCAAAGCCCGGAACCTGAAAATCTAAGCAGGTTAGGGTTAAATCGTATTTTTCGGCACAATCTAATAACTCAGATTCAAGTCTGAGTAATTCTATGTTTAATGCATTTTTATTGTATTCTTTTTTCTCAGGTTTCAGAAATACAGGAGCATCCATTTTTATGTTGAAGTTTAAAAACAGCCCTTCAATATCTTTAATTTTTTCGTCGGGTTTTCGGGTTGTTTTTTCCGTATTTCCGGCAAATAATTCGGGAAATCCGGAACAGGCTAAAATAATATGCTGTACAACTTGTCCGGGAGTCCAGCTTCCTTGAAAGGGAACCTGATTTAATTCGTTTTCAGAAAATTTTGATAGAATATCATTTAATTTTTTGAATGTTTCAACAATATCTTTTTGAACGTCTGTCTTCATATTATTGATTTTTAAAGTTTAATTTACGGAAGTAATCCACCAGACATTTCCAAAAGGATCTGTTACTCCGCAGGTTCTGCCGTAATCCTGATCGCTTAATCCCATTAATGAAACAGCACCGTTTTCTAATGCTTTTAGATAGGTTTTATCGGCATTAAGAACATAAACAAATAAGTTGGCCGTTTGTTTTGACCAGTCTTCAGTTTCATCGGTTACCATAATTGTGCTTCCGTTTAAGGTAATTTCGGCATGCATTATGGTTCCGTCTTCGCGGACTGCCTTCGAATGCGTTTCTGAAGCTCCGAAAACATTTTTTGTAAAATCTATAAATTGCGATGCGCCTTTCAGGATAAGGTATGGCATTACGGTTTGATGTTCTGCAGGTAAATTCATTTTTTGTGGTTTAGATGTTAGTATCTCAAAAGTACGATTTTTATTGCAATATTTTGTAAATCAATAAATTGTGAATTTACGGAAGTGCTTCGCAATGAAAACCATGCGAATTTAGAAGTTCAATTATTTTATGGTTTGAAATAGAAGCAGCGTGAACCCGAAGAATTTTATCGCAGTCTTCGAGATCAAAATTGACGATGCTGTTTGGGAAATGTTCAAGAAGTTTCCCAACAATCATTACTGATTGCTCAACTTCCTGAACATTTGTTTTAAAAACTTCTATCATCGCAGGAATGTTTTACAAAGCAATATTTTTGTATCGCTCGATTTTATGATAATAGATATATGAGATTGCCAAAATCACTAAAAAGATTAACGGAAAGAAACTTTGAAAGTTAATCCCATCAACCGCAAAATGACTTATTGAAGCAAATATAAAGTCGAAACCAAATCCGGCGTAAGCCCATTCTTTTACATTTTTAGGAACAGACGGAATTACTAAAATGAGAACTCCCAGAATTTTGAAAATCACCAATGCATTTCCAAAATACTCAGGATAACCTAAATGTCTGATCCCTTCTTTAGCCATTTCAGACTGGGAAGTCAAAGCTGGCATAACGCCTTCGAATAGAAAAATAATAGTAGTTGCAATCCAAAAAATAATTTTTGCTTTTTTCATGTGGTTTATTTTTAAATAGTTATTAGTTAATGTATTACAAATATACTATTCTTGTTTTTTCATGAAATAGTTATTTACGACTATTTTAGGGGCATTTGGGACAAGTTTTTTGATTGTAGATTATTTGCCACAAAGGCGCGAAGGCGCAAAGTTTTCTTTTAAGTTTTTTTTGGAACCGATAGTAGGAGTGAAGTAACCATACAGTTTGTCATCCTGAGCGAAGTCGAAGGATCGCAAAGAGGCTCTGCAAAGATTGTCGATTTTGATTGCGGGGCTTCGACTTCGCTCAGCCTGACAAAAAATGAGAATAAAAAAAGCTCTCGCAGATTTTGGAGATTAAGCAGATAAAAATCCTTTTAATCTGAGTAATCTGTGGCATAAAAAAAATCTGGTCAATCTGCAAAATCTGCGAGAAACTTAAAAAAAACTTAGCGCCTTAGTGACTTAGTGGCAAAAAAAAACTAAAAAACGCCATGAAACCTAAGTCTCACAGCGTTTTCCTCTCAAAAAATAAATAATTAACGGGTAATGTAACAGGTATTATTTCCAGCCTCCGCCAAGAGCGCGGTACAATTCAGTATTGGCCGTAAGTTGTTGTCTTTTAACATCTGCAAGTTCAAGTTCGCTTTGCAATAAATTTGCCTGCGCTGTTAAAACTTCAAGATATTCTGCCATACCATTTTTGAATAAAAGGTTAGCATTTTTAATTGCTTGCTGTAATGTTTTTACTTTTTCTTTTAAGAAAGTTTCCTGTTGTTGTAATTTCTCTACTTTAACTAAAGCATCAGAAACTTCGCTTACAGCAACCAAAACAGATTGTCTAAAACTTAAAACAGCTTTTTCTCTTTCTGCAACAGCAATATTATATTGAGTTCTCACTCTTTTGTTGTTCAAAAGCGGTTGTGTTAAACCTCCTGCAACAGTTCCGAATAATGAAGCCGGAATGTTGAACCAATTGCTGGTTTCAAAAGAGTTTACTCCGCCTTGAGCAGTAATTCTTAAAGTTGGATATAAATCCGCTTTTGTGATTCCAACATTTGCGTTTGCCGCTTTAAGAGCTAATTCAGCACTTTTTACATCAGGTCTTCTGCTTACTAAAGAAGACGGAATTCCAATTGCTGTATTGTTTTTAACTTCAATCGCACTTAATTTAATTGTTCTTTCTTTAGAATTCGGAAAAGAACCAGTTAAAACACTTAAAGCATTTTCCTGTATCGCAATGTTTTGTTCCAATAACGGAATCAATTGCGCTGAGTTTAATTTTTGTGCTTCAGATTGTTGAATCGCTAATGTAGTTACCTGACCAGCATCGTATTTTAATTTGATAATATTCGTTGTACTATCGTTTAATTTTAGATTTTGTCTAGCAATTTCTAATTGTGCGTCCAGCATTAAAAGGTTGTAATATCCTCTTGAAACATTGGCAACAATATTTGTCTGCAATGCTTTTTTAACTTCTGCAGATTGTAAATATCCTGCGTAAGCACCTTTTTTCTGATTTCTTATTTTTCCCCAGATATCAGCTTCCCACGAAAGTGAAGCTCCAGCAGAATAATCATCGATATGTTTAGCACCAATTGCCTGGTTTAAGTTCAATCCTGTAAAACTATTGTCAGACGGATTGCTTGTACTTGCGTTTACAAATAAATTAACCTGAGGAACATTTCCCCATTTAGATTGTGTAAATCTGTATTGTGCAATTTCAATGTTTTTTTCGGCAATCTGCAAATCGTTGTTTCTCGTAACGGCGCTGTCGATCAATTTGATAATATCTTTTTCGGTAAAGAAGTTTTTCCACTCCACATCAGCAATACTTGTTGTATCACTCGAAGTTGATGCATTCCTGAAATTCTCAGGAAATGCATCTTTTGGAGTTTCAATATCCTTCGAAACTTTACAGGATATTAATGTCGTGATCAGAATGGCGAAGGTCACGATTTTGGTTATATGATTTTTCATTCTTTCTTTTATTAATTTTTTTTATCCGTTAGGTGTGATTTTTTTAAACACATAGGAACATAGTTTGTTGAGGCTTTTAAAAAGGCGTTTCACTAGTTTAAATGCACATAGCTTAGCTATGTGTGGAAACTTGTTTCTTTTGCTCTCTTTGTTAGACATAGACAAAAAAACTATGTCTCTATGTGTTAAAATATTTTTTCATCCCAAAGGGTTAAATTTCTGTACAAGTCTCTTTAGTTTCAAGATCTTTTGAGATTCTGTACGATATATAAGCGATGCCAATTATGATGGCTACTAAAGCTGTGGTTATATAGTTTTCCATTTATTCTTTTTCTTCATTATGGATTACGGCAACTGGTTTTCCAGAAACCTTTTCTTGTAAATGCTGGAAGATGATGAATAAAACAGGAATGATAAACAAACCTAGAATTACTCCTGAAATCATACCTCCGGCGGCACCAATACTAATAGAGTGGTTACCTTGAGCTGATGGTCCTGTGGCGCTCATCATTGGTATTAAACCTACGATAAAGGCAAGAGACGTCATGATAATTGGTCGTAAACGTAATTTTGCAGCATCGATTGAAGCTCTAACTAACGCTTGTCCCGATTTTCTTTTCTGTACGGCAAATTCGACGATCAGAATGGCATTTTTGGCGAGAAGTCCAATCAGCATGACAAGGGCAACTTGTACATAAATGTTGTTCTCAATTCCAGTTAAACCAATAGCTACGAATACTCCAAAAATACCTGCAGGGATTGATAAGATTACTGCCAAAGGCAAAATGTAACTTTCGTACTGTGCAGCAAGTAAGAAATAAACGAATATCAAACACAGTAAGAATATTGTTGCGGATTGTCCTCCGGATGAAATCTCCTCACGAGTTTGGCCCGAGAATTCAAACCCGTAACCTGCAGGTAATTGTTGTGCTGCTACTTCTTCAATTGCTTTAATGGCATCTCCTGAACTAAATCCTGGTTTTGGAATGGCATTAATAGAAATTGAGTTAAATAAATTGTATCGTGATGCGGTTTCTGAACCATAAATACGAGTTAGTTTTACTAAAGTATTTATTGGCACCATTTCGCCTGTTCTGTTTTTCACAAATACACGGTCAATTGCTGTTGGATCAGCTCTGTCGGCAATATCAGCCTGAACTACAACACGGTAATATTTACCAAATCTGTTGAAATCAGATGCCTGTGCGCTACCAAAATAAGCCTGCATTGTCTGCAGAATGTCTTTTACATTTACACCTAATTGATTTGCTTTTTCGTCATTAACTTCCAACTGTAATTGTGGATAATCTGCTTTGAAAGAGGTAAAGGCAACTGCAATCTCCGGACGTTTCATTAATTCACCGATAAAGTTTTGAGAAATTCCACTGAATTTATCCAGTTTTCCTCCTGTTTTATCTTGTAGAACTAAATCTAAAGCCTCAACGTTACTAAATCCTGGAACAGTTGGGAAACTGAATACGAAGAAACTTCCGCCAGAAATAGCGCCCAGTTTTCCACGAACCTGATTCATGATTTCGTCAATGTTTTTTACTTCGCCGCGTTCTTCGTTTGGTTTAAGCAATACGAATACAACTGCAGAAGATGGACTTGTAGAGTTGGTCAATAAGTTGAAACCTGAAATCGCGGTTACGAATCTTGAAGCGTCTAATGCTTTTAAAGTATTCTCAGCTTCGGTCATAACTTTTTGAGTTCCGTCTAATGATGTACCAGATGGCGTATTTACTGCAATCGCAATAAATCCTTGATCCTCTGTTGGAATAAATCCTGCAGGAGTTGTTTTTACCATTACAATCGTAGCCACAACAATTAAAGCTAATCCGCCTAAACTCAACCATTTTCTTCTGATTAAGAATTTAAGTCCGCCTACGTAACGATTCGTTAAAGATTCAAAACTGCTGTTGAAAGCAGTAAAGAATTTCTCTTTAAATCCTTTTTTTACATAAGCTGAGTCGTGATCGTGGTCTCCGTGATTATCTTTTAAGAATAATGCCGCAAGCGCCGGACTCAATGTTAAGGCATTAACAGCCGAAATTACAATTGCAATTGCCATTGTAAAGGCAAACTGACGATAGAAAACTCCTGTAGAACCTTCCATAAAACCAACCGGCAGGAATACAGCAGCCATTACCAGCGTAATCGAGATAATAGCACCCGTTATTTCGTGCATTGCTTCATGGGTTGCGACTTTTGGAGACAAGCGTTTGTGCTCCATTTTCGCATGCACCGCTTCGACTACCACAATGGCATCATCGACCACAATACCAATCGCCAGAATTAATGCGAAAAGTGTTAAAAGGTTGATCGAAAATCCGAATAACTGCATGAAGAAGAACGTTCCTAAAATTGCTACAGGTACAGCAATAGCCGGGATTAATGTTGATCTAAAATCTTGCAAGAAGATAAATACCACAATAAATACAAGTATAAAAGCTTCTAATAAAGTATGCTCAACTTGTTCAATAGATTGGTCAAGAGATACTTTTGTACTATAGAAAATATTGTGTTTTATGCCTTTAGGAAAATCTTTAGAAGCCTTTTCCATCATTTTGTTAATGGCAATCTGAATATCATTTGAGTTAGATCCAGCTAACTGAATAACTCCGATTACAATTCCTTTTTTACCATTTAAACGTGTTAAACTGTTATAAGAATATGCTCCAAGTTCTACTCTCGCAACATCTTTTAAGCGAAGTACTGAACCATCTGCATTAGAACGTATAGCAATATTTTCATAATCCTCTGGTTTAGTTAATTTCCCTTTGTATTTAATAACGTATTCAAAAACTTCTTTGCTTCGCTCTCCAAATTTACCCGGAGCCGCTTCCAAACTTTTGTCCTGAATAGCGCCCATAACTTCGCTTGGCGTCACTTTGTAAGTTGACATTTGTGTTGGGTTTAACCAAACACGCATAGAGTAATCTTTTACACCACCAAAAATACTGGCAGAACCTACACCCGGAATACGTTTTAATTCTGGGATAATATTGATTTGTGCATAGTTAGCAACAAATGTCTGATCGTATTTTGCTTCATCATCAGTGTACATACCAATTGCCATGATGAAACTGTTTTGTTGTTTCGCCGTAACAATACCTTGTTGTACAACCTCGGCAGGAAGCTGGCTGGTTGCCTGAGCAACACGGTTTTGTACGTTTACCGCAGCCTGATCGGCATCTGTTCCTAGTTTAAAGAAAACAGTAATTGCTAAAGTACCATCGTTACTTGCTGTAGAACTCATGTAAGTCATGTTTTCTACACCATTTATAGATTCTTCGATAGAAGGTGCCACAGAACGTAAAACCGTTTCTGCGTTGGCTCCCGGATATACCGCCGTTACCAAAACCGATGGCGGCGCAATATCAGGAAACTGTTGTAAAGGCAGTTTAGTTAAACCAAGTACTCCAAGAATCACCAATAAAATGGAGATTACGGTTGCCAGTACAGGTCTTTGTATAAATATTTTGAACATTGTCTTTTAGAATTATTTTTTATTAGTTACTTCGGCAACTTTAGTTGATTTTTCTGGCTGAATCGCTTGTCCATCCTGAAGTTTGTCAATACCGCTTAACACGATTTGGTCACCAGTTTTTACACCTTCTTTAATTAAATAATTAGTACCGCTTTTACCCACAACTGTAATAGGCATTTTAGTTACTTTGTTATCTTTACCTACAGTGAAAACGAATACTTTATCCTGCATTTCAACTGTAGCCGACTGTGGAACTAAAATTGCATCGTCGTGTTGTAATCCTAAACGGATTCTTCCTGTGTTTCCAGAACGTAATGTTCCGTTTGCATTTGGGAAAGTCGCTCTAATTGTGATTGCTCCGGTAGTTTTATCAAACTGACCGTCAACCATATCAATTTTTCCGGTTTGAGGATAAGCGTTGTTATCTGCCAAAATCAAAGTAACGGGAGGTAATTTTTTGATTTTATCACCAAGTGAACTTCCTTTATATTGCTCTTTAAAGTTGATGAAATCTGTTTCTCCTAAAGAAAAATAAGCAAATACTTCATGAACATCTGATAGAGTGGTTAAAGCCTCAACATCAGAAGCAGAAACTAAACTTCCTTGTTTTTTAGGTAATCTGCCAATATATCCGCTAACTGGAGCCGTAACATTTGTATATCCTAAATTAATTTTAGCAGAACCTACCATTGCTTTTGCTTGTTCAATATTTGCAGCAGCAATTTTTTGAGAAGCTTTAGCTGTTTTCAATTGGTAATCAGAAACTACTTTGTTTTGAACTAAAGGAGTCAATTTATCTACTTCTAAATTAGCGTTGATTAAAGCTGCTTCTGCAGCGTGTAAACTTGCTAAAGCATTGTTTAACTGCTCACGGTACGGACGTTCGTTTATTTTAAATAAAGTTTGTCCTTTGCTTACGTAAGCACCTTCGTCAACAAAAATTCTGTCAAGGTTTCCACTTACTTGCGGGCGAATTTCAACATCTACAGTTCCTTGTATAGCAGCTGGATATTCAGCATCAGTAGTTGTATTTGCACTTGTGATAGCCAACACAGGTAAAACCGGCGGTGGTGGAGCAGTAGGCGCCTGATTTTTGTCGCCACAGCTGCTTAATACTAAAGCCAGAACAAAACTGGTTATAATTATTACATTTTTCATTTTCATATTGGTTTTAATTGGTTGAACATTTTCTCGGATTAAATTCTTAAGTATTCTGGCATTCTCGGGATTCTCGGGATTCATATCTAATTAAATTAAATTATCTAACGTTGTTAAGTAAATGTGCGCAAACTTTCATACTTTAAGCTTTTTCAATTCTATTTTAATCATTATTAAAATATTTAACGGCGTTAAGTAAAAGTCTAAAAAAAGAGCTTTTATTACTCTATTAAATTTTCTAACAGTGTTAAGTTAAGGTTATAAAAAAAAGGATTTTATATTATCCAATTAAATTATTTTACACTGTTAAGTAAAAATTGAAAAAAAATCTATTGTATCGATTTGATGATACCACCAATGGCATCTTTCAAAATTTGAGCATTTATTGTTTCTAAAATATCACTTTTGTTAATGATGTTGATGGCGATTAAACCATGAATAACAGAAAAGAAAGTAAAATATTTTTGTTTAATGATATCTTCGCTCGGATTGCTGTCTTTCATTACATCAGCAATAACTCCGGTGAATAATTTGTAAGGTCCCTCCTGAGCCGAACATCGTTGTGCGCAGCAGGTCATTTGAACACCAAACATTAGTTGGTACATTTCAGTATTTGTAAAAGCGAAGTCCCAGTAAGTCATCCACATGGCTTCTAATTGATCTTCCGGTTTTTCAAACTTATCTATTGCAACCTGTAGTTCTTTAGTCAGTTTTATAAAACCTTTACCTGTCAATTCTTCAAGTATTGCTTCCTTATTCGAAAAGTATTCATAAATAATAGGAGCAGTATATTCGATTCTGTCGGCAATTTTACGCATACTCAAACCATTCCAGCCTTCATCTTTTACGATATCATAAGCAGCCCCAAGGATATTATTCCTTGTCTCTTCTTTTTGTCTTAAAATTCGATCTTTGCTAGCCATTATATTCGAGTATTAAATTGTTTAACACTGTTAGGCAAATGTATGGCGGATTTTCTAATTATGAAATAAATTTATCATAATATTTTCTTATTCAACCATAGAGAGAATTAAAATACTAGTAAAATAAGGTGTTTCGAAAGGTTTTCTGTTTTTGTGAAATTTAATTTTAAGCAAAATTCAACCCAAATTCGAATCAAATTAAGATGATTTTGAAGTTTTTTGATTCTGAAAAAAGTCTGATTTCTCACTAACGAATAAAATTTCAATCAAAACTCTGGAAAGTGCTAAAAATAAACAAGAGAAATAGGAACGATGATTTATCGATTATTTCATTCCCCGAACACTCATTTCTATCGTATAAACACTTTTACTGGCAGTAATGAATAATGTTTTAAATTTTTTTCCTCCAAAACAAACATTAGCTGTCCATGGTTCAGGAACATTAATATGGGCTATTTTTTCTCCTTGCGGATTGAATACAGTAACTCCTTTTCCGCATAAGTAAATATTTCCGGATTCGTCTATTGTCATTCCATCCGAACCAGATTCGGTAAACAGCGTTTTTTTGCCTAAAGAACCGTTACTTTCGATTGTATAAGAGTACGTTTTATTTGCTCCTATATCTGCTACGTATAAGGTTTTCCCATCAGAAGTTCCAATAATGCCATTAGGTTTTACAAGGTCATCCCCAACGTTTATAATTTTGGATTTATCCGGAGATAAATAGTAAACACATTCTTTCTCTATTTCTTTGGAGGTATGTTTCCAATAATCCCTTTGGTAAAAAGGATCTGTAAAATAGATACCGCCTTTTGGATCAACCCAAAGATCATTGGGACCATTCAGCCTTTTTCCTTCAAAGTTGTTTAGTAATACAGTATAATTTTTGGTTTTGTCTATTTTCCAAAGCTCATTTTTTTCATCGGCACAAGCCAAAAGGTTGCCTGCGTGATCAAAATACAAACCGTTAGCCCTTCCGGCATTTTCCATAAAAACAGAAAGTTCGTCATTAACCGACCATTTCATGATTCTATTATTAGGCTGATCCGTAAAATAAATATTTCCTTTTTTATCCGCTGCAGGGCCTTCTGTAAAACTGAATTGATCTGATAGTTTTGTGAGAACTGCGCCTTTTGCTATTAAGTTATAGCTTTTTTCTTTTGATGTCTGAGCGTATATGAAATTTGCAAAAGTTAAAGTAATAACAAATAAAAGGTGCGATTTTATTTTAATTTGGAGCATTATAAAAAGGTTTAAAAGTTGCTTTTGAAGCGTTTTTAAAAGTAGTTTTTATTTCTGATATTCTGTAAAGTTGGGTTAAGATTCTTTTGAGGAGCAGAAATTCCGTTTTTCAAAAGAACGTTTAGTCCCGCTCTCCACTATATTCCCTATTTAGAAAAACTACGGCTAAAAAGCCTTGTTTTTCTAAATAGGGAGATGCCGTTTCGATCGGGGCTAGGCGAGAACGTATCTTTTTTATAATTTTTCTAAGTAGCTTTAAAGGAATTTATTTAACATATTAAATTTTAAATGGCGCCTTTTTACGTGTAGAAAGTAATATTTTTACGAGACAATTCAAAGAACACTCATTCAATAATTTAATTATGTCGCTACTAATTCTTATTGCCGCTTGCTTTGTCGGTATTTTTAAGCAGATGCCTTTTCCGGATTTAATCAATTCGATACAGGAGGGAATAGGAAGTACGTTAGGTTCTTTAATTTTAATTATTGCTTTTGGCGTTATTTTAGGTAATTTGCTTTCTGATAGTGGCGCTGCACAGCGAATCAGCTCTGTCATGATTCGGTCCTTTGGTATTCAGTATATTAAATGGGCAATGGTTATAACCGGATTCTCTGTTGGAATTTCTATGTTCTACAATGCAGGGTTTATAATTTTGATTCCAATGGTTTTTGCCGTGGCCAAAAGCACTAAACAACCTATCATTTATTTAGGAATTGCCATGGCATCGGCACTTTCTATTACACATGGTTTTTTACCTCCACATCCGGGACCAACAGCAATTGCAGTTATTTTTAAGGCCAATATTGGTAAAACACTTCTTTACGGACTTATAGTTGCGCTTCCGGTACTTTTCATGGCGGGAATCGTTTTTCCTGAATTTGTAAAAAAAATAAATGCCTTTCCTCCAAAAGGATTATTCGACAGTAAAACTTTCACAGAATCAGAAATGCCTTCTTTTGCAATTAGCATTGTAACGGCTTTAGTTCCAGTTTTTTTAATGGCCACTGCTACGTTCAGTGAATTAATTTTGCCCAAAGAAAGTGCGTTATGTGCCGTATTGCTTTTTATTGGAAATCCGCTGACTTCAATGTTAATTGCAATACTTTTTGCTGTATTTACCTTAGGTATTTTGCGCGGAAGAAAAATGCAGGATATCATGGATAAATCAGGTAATGCTTTAAGTTCGGCTACCATGATCATTTTAATAATTGCTGCCGGCGGTGCTTTTAAACAAGTATTAATTGACAGCGGAATAGGAACAGATTTAAGTACTTTTTTTAAACAATCCTCTCTTTCACCTTTATTTTTAGGCTGGCTGATTGCGACTATTATTCGCATTGCTTTAGGATCTGCGACAGTCGCCGGATTAACCGCAGCCGGAATTGTACAGCCTTTAGTGATTGCATCTGGTGTGAGTCCGGAATTAATGGTTTTGTCTATTGGCGCTGGAAGCTTAATGTGCTCGCATGTAAACGATACTGGTTTTTGGATGTTTAAGGAATATTTTGGCATTAGCGTGTCAGACACTTTTAAAACCTGGACGGTTATGGAAACAATTATAGGAGTAATGGGATTAATTGGGGTATTACTTTTAAATTTATGGATCAAATAAATAACATGGAAGCATTGTATATTGGCATTGACATTGGAACAACAGCAACAAAAGCCGTTTGTTTTGATAAAAGGGGAAATGTACTTCGACAAATTGCTAAGTCGTACAGCATGTATCATCCCAAGCCGGAATGGAGTGTTCAAAAACCGCACGAAATTTTGCAAACCGTAAAGGAATGTATTGATGAGATTACAAACGGAATTCAGCCTCAGTTCATCAGTTTTAGTTCGGCGATGCAAAGTGTCATTGCAATTGATGAAAATGGAAAACCATTGACAGATGCTATTTTATGGGCAGATAACAGAGCTGCGGGAATTGCCGAAAAACTTAAAAATTCAGATCAGGGAAAACACTTTTATCAAAAAACCGGAATACCAATTCATCCTTTTTCTCCCTTGACAAAAATTGCCTGGTTCAAAGAATTTGACGCTGAACTATTTTCCAAAACCTATAAATTCATCAGTATAAAAGAATATATCTGGCATCATTTGACCAATGAATATTATACAGACACTTCCATGGCATCCGGAACCGGATTGTTAAACATTCATACTTTAAATTGGGATGAGGAAATTTTAGATTTCTTAAACATAAAGCCACACCAATTATCTAAAGTTTGCGAAGTCACACATCAATGCAAAGGAGTTTCAGATGATTTTCTTTACATAATAGGCGGTGGCGACGGTGCGTTGGCTAATCTCGGAACAGGCGCGATGAACAAAAATTGTATTGCTTTAACTATTGGCACGAGCGGCGCAGTTCGACTGCCTATTGACAAACCGTATCTTGACGACCAAATGCGCACGCAGTGTTATCATTTGATGGACAATCAATATCTTACTTTAGGCGCGGTCAATAATGGCGCGATAATTTTGCAATGGCTGAAAGAAACTTTACTAAAAACAGAACAATCTTTAGAAGTTCTTATTGAAGAAGCCGCAAAAATTCCTGCGGGTTCTGATGGACTGCTTTTTGTACCTTATTTATTGGGAGAACGAGCGCCAATCTGGGATGCATCGGCTCAAGGAACTCTTTTAGGAATGCAGATTACGCATACACAAGCGCACTTGGTGCGAGCCACTTTAGAAGGAATTTTATTTGGATTGTTCCAAATCACAGAAATTTTAATTCCGGATCCCGAACATAGAAAAGAAACAAAAGTTATGGCCAGCGGTGGATTTGGTAAAAGCGAACTATGGCTCCAAATGGTTGCTGATATTTTCCAGATGCAGGTTGAAACCTCACAAACTATCGACGGATCTTCGTGGGGAGCTGTTCTTATAGGTTTAAAATCAGTCGGCGAGAAGATCACAAATGATAACAAAACGGGACAAACCTATTTTCCTAACACGAAACATAAAAATGTATATGAAGCTGCGTTCAATAAGTTTAAAAAAGTATATCCTTTACTGAAGGATTTTTAAGAGCCAATATGAATTTGCATCAGAAGCATTAAAACATAAAAATTATTTTTTTGCTATTATAAGGTTGGGCGTTGGTAATTTTACACGAATTTACGACGGAATAATTCCCGTTATTAAACTGGACTGAAGTCCAGCTCTACAATATGGATCATTCCTTCGGAATTTTATTCCGTCCAAAAAAAGAGCCAGAGGCTCGGCCTATATTGTAGGGCTGGACTTTAGTCCAGTTTAAAATGAATTACATTGATGTGAAAATTTGGTACATAAAAATTACACCCTAAACCGGATTAAAATCCGGCGCTACAAACTATGCCTTGAACTGGACTAAAGTCCAGCCCTACAATATAGGCCGAGCCTCTGGCTCTTTTCTTAGCTTAGATAACATGAACAATAGATACAAAAAAAGAAAAAGATTTCTTTTTCATGTAATGAAAAACAAAAATTCCGAAGGAATGATCCATATTGTAGGGCTGGACTTCAGTCCAGTTTAAAAATGCATAAATGAAGCCCTGCAATCATAATCGACAATTTTTAGAGCTGGTAACAAATCCCCTTCGTTCTTCTTAAAAATAGGATCAACTTATCGAAACATGTTTACTGAAATACTGAAATACGCAACCGCCATTTCTACAATTTCGTCTTTGGTTGTAAAACTATATTGTATTCCATTTTCTAAAGTATAATGATCGCCAATGTTTGGAAAATATTCTTTTCCATTTGCATGAAATGAATGTACAACGGTAAACCACCGATGGCGTTCGTGATCTTTAAAGGAATAGACTAGATTATCTGAAGTAATAAAGTTAGTTCCGTTATTAACGTCAAGTATAGAAGTGTATTTACTTTTTGGGAAACTACCATAAATACAGATGTTTGAATTGAATTTTTGTGATAATAGTTCGGTTACTTTTTGGTTATTGAGCATATAAAAATCTTTTAAGTTTTGGTGTAGTTTTGTAAATATAGGACTGTGTTTTTTGGTTACTACACCCTTAAAAGTTTTTATTGTATTAAAATAAGGTATTTTTAATTCTCAATTCTCTTAGTTTTTATCTGATTTTTTACCAAATAATATATTCCAACAAATAACAAAAACATCATAATTTTAATCAACAATGCAAGGAAAAAGTTGGAGGGATAAATATCTAAATCACGATACATTGTCCACGAGCTTGGCAAATAATCACGATGGAAACTACTAATAAAAATCATAAATCGTTCAATTGAAACAATAAGGAAAAAGCTGAATACGATTCTCAATAAAGCATTTTTGCTGACTTTTTTAAATCGCAGTAATTGCGTAAGAGCGAACCATAAAATAGGCTGCGACCAAATCCCAAACCAGTATTTGCCAAACAGTCTGTTGAGCATAGCGCTTTGTTCTTCGGAATTATTTTCTGCATAAAAAACAAAAATTCCAATTATCCAGACAGCAAAATAAATTATGCCGGCCAAAGAAATAAATTTAACGGCTTCTTCATCTATTTTGTACAGAATTGGTTTCTTTATAAAAATCGAAACAATTAGAAATAGAATTGAATATAAACCAAAGGCTGTAAAAAAATCTACCGTTATTATTTGAAGAAGTAATAGAATATTTTCTCTCATTATTTTTTCGTTCTGTCTTTTGCTAAACGATTTTTGCTTTTAGAATAACCAGCTTCTTCTACATTAAAAGAATCTAGAATTCTATTCATTCTTTCGGTATATTGTTTTTCTTTACTGGCTTCTGTCCATGACATGATTTGATAGTATCGGTCTTTTCCCTGTACAATTGCGAATCGATAAAAAACGTTAAAACCGTCGCTGATTCCAGATACTGAAAAAACAATAGCACTTGAGGAATTAATTTTCTTTTTCTTTACATCGTAGAGTTTAAAATCTTTTAAACCTGATTTTTTAAAATTATTCAAAGTCGCATTGTAATATCCATCGAGATCTGGTGTTGTGTTTAATAAATTATTTTCAATAGCATTTACAAAATCACTTTTTAATTCATCTATTACAATAACATAAAATTCGTCAAACTGATTCTGTAATTGTAAAGAAGCCTGATCATTTAACTCAGTCGTAACACCAAGACTTTCCGGAACAGATAATGAATATTTATTTTCGACTGTTTTCTTTTCAAATTTTTCATTCAAATTATTCTGATCGCATGAAGAAAGAATTACAAGAAATAGTAAAGAAATAATTTTTTTCATAAGATATTTTCTGGTTTTTGGTGATGTAGTATTAAGTTAAAATCGGATTATATTACATGATATAATGAAGAACAAAAAAAAGTATTATAACTGCAATTCCAATTATAATTTCTGCATTTACTTCATCAAAAAGTTTGGGTTTTTTAGATAAAGAATAAACAATTGCTGTCATAATAGATATAGAAAATAGGAGTAAAAATCCGAATTTTCCATCATCATTATCTTCTTCATTTCTACATTCAAGGCTTAGATATTCTTTGTTATTTTTTATTAACGAATGAATTTCACAGGAAGTTTCCGTGTCAAAATCGTCTATATCATCTTTTAAAATGGAAATTGAGATTGTATCTCCGGCTTTTATTTCATTTAGTACTTCATCATCATTAACACATCTATAATCATAACTGGCAATCTCAAAAGTAGTTTGATTATTTATGCAGTTAATTTCTATCCATTTTTTACTATGTTTCCCTTTTCTTTCTTTGAATTGAGGCGCGGTTGAAGTGATTAGATTTTCATAAACCTGAAGTTCTGATTGTTTTATGATATAGCTTCCACTGATGACTTTCATAAAAAAGTAAGTCCCAATGATGAAACAAGTTACAGATACGATTAAATAAGTTTGTTGCTTTTTTTCCCAATCACTAATACTTTCAATCATAAATTTTTATTGGCTGTTTGCTTTTCGATTTATATGTATTATTACAGGATTTTCGCCATCTGTATTTCTTTTACTTCTGCCTTCCAGACCAATTTGAACATCATTTGGTTTTTCAGAACCTAGTTCGCTCGGACTTACATACGTATACATTCCGTAGCCATGTCCTGAAACAATCCAGCCTTCGGTTTCCTTTAAATGAATAACGCTAAAGTCTCCGGCGGATCCTCCGACATGTACCGGGCCAAATTCTTTCATTAATTTTATTGCCTCGCTTTCTAAATCTGGAATGGTATCTGCATTGTCAAAAATTATATATGTTCCGTTTTCGAATAAAACCCAATCTTGAAATTTTGGATTTATAGCAAGTCTGACGTAATTAAGCAAATCAGCTTCTGTCATTTCGTTAGATTCTTGATTGTCAATTTTCTTTTTTTCAGGGTTTTTACAACTCAACGAAAAGAAAGTTAAAAGAGGCAGAATAATTTTAAATGGCTTTATCTTCATATAGAATTTGGTTTCAAGAGCATTTTTCAAATGTATTAATTTTTGATTATGATTTAATATATTTGAAGTAATTTGATTTTCTCTTTTGTTATTTAAATAAGTATCTGTAATTGTAAGAAAATAAATATAAAATAGAAAGATTTTCTTATATTTGTTTTTCCTAAATTACAGAATCATGACATCTAAAAAACTTTTGCCCGCGTGGTATGGTGACGGTATTGGAAACAGCCGTAACACTTCTGTAAGTGTAGGACACCTTAGCTATGCGGGTTTTATATTTCCTAAATTACAGAGTTATGAGTACAAACACATTTTCAAAAGAAGCTGAAACAAGACTTCTAAATTTCTTCAACACTAAAATTGATCCGCAAGACATGGCCAAAGCAATAAGGCAGGTAAATTATATCCTTGCTTTAGGCGTTATGCGGGAACATGAAACTCTTCAAAACGGAATAGATAATTTAGAAAACAGCTTTTTTTGGCTGAATGAATTGGCCGAAGTTTTGAATCCTTATTTGGATGGAGAATAAATTTTATAAAAACCTCGATTTGAAAAAATCGAGGTTTTTTATTGATTGTTATCATTCTTTAATTTACGAGCGACACTTCGCGCACCAAAAGGTATATTCTGATTCTGGAATTTCCTTTTACTTCGTAGTAAACGAATTGTGCAATTATTCTCTATTAAATTCCTATAAAATAGTAAACCACATTGACATCAATTTTATATAATTTCAGTTTAATTTTTAATAAAAATTTGATTTTCAATTAATTAACTTTTATTAAAGAAAGCTTTAACAGCGTCTTTTTCTGCTGGCTGTTTGAAATAACTAATTTTAACTTAAATCAAATTAATAACGTTTTAAATATTTAAAATCATGAAAAAGAATATAGCAATATTAGCCACAAACGGTTTTGAAGAATCAGAATTATCATCACCAAAAGCCTATCTGGAAGAGCAAGGTTGGAATGCAGATATCGTGAGTTTGAAATCTGGAACTATCAAGTCTTGGAAAGACGGAAACTGGAGTAACGAATATAATGTTGACGTTGTATTAGATCAGGCAAATGAAGCAGATTACGATGCTTTGGTTATTCCAGGAGGAGTTATAAACCCTGATTTATTGAGAAGAGAAGAAGCTGCAGTAAATTTTGTACGTTCCTTTTTTGAAAGTAAAAAACCAGTAGCAGCTATTTGTCATGGACCTCAAATTTTGGTAGATGCTGATGTTTTAGAAGGTCGAAAAGTAACTTCGTTTTTCTCTATTAAAAACGATTTAAAAAATGCCGGAGCACAATGGGAAGACTCAGAAGTTGTCGTAGACAATGGATTAGTGACCAGCCGAAACCCGAATGATTTGCCCGCTTTTAATAAAAAAATGGTGGAAGAAATTAAAGAAGGAAAACACGAGCGTCAAACAGTCTAAAAATATATTTTATTTAGATTTGTCAAATTATAGAAAAATGTAGGATCATATTTTGGTCTTGCATTTTTTTTATTGAATAGCCCCCAGTTTTAACTAGGGGAATTAAAAGATGCAATAGTAATAAGGTTTTAGCCAAAACACGCATTTTGGCTAAAGCCTTACTATGATTCTTATTTATACCTCCAGCTAAAGCTGGAGGCAATTGATTTTCTTAATTAATTGAGGATTAATCTTTGCGTTCCTCTGGTTGAAACCAGAGGCTATGTTTTAAAATAATTGTGGAGTTTATTTTGATTTTTTGTCTTTTGCTAGTGTTAGCGTTCCTATTTTACGTCTAGTTTGTCATTTCGACCGAAGGGAGAAATCTCCACAAGTAGCTCGACAAAGATTGTGGACTCACTTTGCGGAGTTTCTAGTGCGATTTCTCCCTTCGGTCGAAATGATAAAAATGCAATAGATACCTCCTGAAATATAGATTTCTTATATTTGATAAAAGCAACATATTAATTGAAAGAAAAATCTTTCTTTTTAAAATGTTTTTCTCTACATTTGAAGTTCTTAAAACTACGACTTTAAGAAAAAATAGTCTTGCCCTTGTATTATGTGTACGGTGTCGGAAATGCCCGTAAGCGCTGTCGTAGGCGTTAAGAACACTAAAATGCAAGGGTTTTATATTCTTAAAAACTACGACTTTATGAATCCAAACACCCTTTCCAAAGAAGCCGAAACAAGGCTGATTAATTTTTTTAACCATACTATAGATCCCGAAGATATGGCTAAAGCATTACGACAAGTAAATTACATTTTAGCTCTAGGCGTAATGCGAGAACACGAAACTCTTCAAAACGGAATAGATAATTTAGAAAACAGCTTTTTTTGGCTGAATGAATTGGCTGAAGTTTTGAATCCTTATTTAGATGGGGAATAAGTTTTTCTTTTAAAATTATATTCAAAAATAAAACCTCGACAATAAGTCGAGGTTTTTTAATAATATCTAAGTCAATATTAACTGTTTTTTTAATTTAATCAAATATGAATTTCTTTTTATGGGGTCTTTTTCTTCTAAATACCTATTCATTGTATCTGATACTATTGCATCATTTATATTGGTTATTTCCCAACCAAATTGATGAAGTTTTCTATTTAATTTGCACGCACCAATTGTGAAATGCCCTTTTATTGATTTGTCTATGTAATATCCATTTGTAATTAAAATATGATCATCATATATATCAAAATGAGGATGAACTATTTTGAAAGCATTTTGTGTTCTAGGATATTTGCGTCTAAGATTTGGTTTTGTAATAGTATTGTGAATTATACCTAGTGTTTCTTGCTCTCTTTTTATGGTATTACAATCAGCACATATTACGCATAGGTTTTTTGGTGTAAAAATAAAATCAATGTGCTTAGATTTTGGTACGATATGTTCAACGTGGCAGTTTAAGGCTGAAGTTGTAGATACATTTTGCTTGCAAAACGCACAAAGTCCAACTTGTTCCTTAGAATAAAAAGTTCTGATTTCTACTCTCACTGCTTCTAAATCAGGATCAGACCAATTTGTATGATTAAATCCTGTTTGAGATTTCTTTTGATTAATAATAGTTTCGCTTACTAAACTATAGGTTATTTCGTTTTGAATATCAGGCATAAATTTTATACATTTCTTTGATTGCTTGAAAAATTCCTTTGATTGGGTCTTCAGAATCCATAAATTGCATTTGACTTTCAAGAATCTTTAGTTTTAAAATATCATCTTCATCAAAATTTTTATTTTGCCCAACCTTTGTAAAAATATTTAAAGCTATTCTGCTTAAATATTCATTTTTAAAGCCAGGAGAATTAAAAATATTTGCCAACTGAAAGTCTACTGAATTATTTGCATAGTATTTAGCATTCTTTAATTCTTTAGTGTCCATTTGAAGAATATAGCAATTTTCAGTCGCTAATTTTGAAATAAGCTGTGGAGAGTGTGTTGCGATGATAAAATGGCAATTTTTGATGTTTTTGAATGTTTCCATTAATAATGTAATATATTTTTCCTGCCATTCGGGATGTAATGAAATTTCAGGCTCGTCAATTAATATTAAACTGTTATCAGAAATATTACAACTAATCCCAACAAGGGTCGTAAAAATACATTGCTCCCCAGAGCTCGCTTCACTTATTTTATATATTTTATCGGAATTGAGCTTTCTTAAACTAACATTACGAAGTTTTATTAATCCTGTTTCAATCAAAAATGAGATATCGTCGATTTCAATTTCTGAATTAATATTTTGAGCATCTACAACTATATTATGGATCCTTCTTTTTCTATCTTTTATGCGCTCTAAAATGTCGATAAATCTTCTAAACTTTTCAATATTAAATGTTTCGTCTTCCGTTTAAAAAAAATGTAAATAGTAACGCATATTTACCTTTGAAAAAATTTCAATAAAATCTTTTTCGGGATTCTCGTAATTAAGGATTTCATTTATTTGTTCATTCAATATTCTTAATTCAAATGTAATATGAAATTCCTCTGTATAACCTAAATAATTAAGAACCTCTACAATTTTGCTAAATCTTGCAGAATCGTTATTTCTTACGTATAATAATTGACTAATTATTTTGGATATAAATCCCAAAGAAAAATTAGTAGTTCGCAAATCCCTAATTCCTAAATAGCAATAGTTTTCGATTTGTTTAGAATGCGAATATAATCGGTTGAGAGGAAATTTGTCATATGGACTTGTTGATACTGCTATGACTTTATCAGGATTATTCGAGACTTGTAAATCTATTTTTGGAGTTGTTGCTATATCTCTTGCCACCAAAATATCTAACGAATTCATTTGTTTAATGGGAATGAAATTACTTATGATATCATTTAGTAATCTACTTTTTCCAGTTCCATTTTTACCTACAATAACAGTAAAAATATTTTGATTTTTATGATCCTTATCATCATAAAGATTATAAAATTTATTTCCTTTTTTAAATGCAGTAATCATATAATTTACTAAGATGATTTTAAGTCGATATTGTTAATTTTCTAAAAGCTATTATTAGATGGCTAAAGTAGATATAATTTAATTACGTTTATTACGGAAAATCATAAGAACAATATTTTTTATGAAACCCTGCTCTCGTGAGTTTTCGTTCGTGAAGTAATCTAAATCAATGATATAGAGTTACATTCTTTATAAAAATATATTTTTAGGTAAATTCCCTATGAAATAATATTTCAAAAATATCAATTTACAAATCTAAACAACCACGTACTTTTACCTGTTTATTATAAAATCATTAGAGTTGTATTTTAAAAGTTTAGAAAAAATCCCCCACTAGCGGGAAAGTAATGCTGGTGTATTTTTTTACTTAAAAATGTATATTCAAAACTACAAGCATTCAAAAAATATATTATTTTAGAAACATGAAAAAAATAGACAAAGAAAGTTTTAGAGATTATTTAAAATATGTTTATCAATCAAAAATAACTTTCTATGAAGAGTTTAATGAATTTGTAAGTTTTTTTAAGATAGACTGTTTTTCTCAGGATTCCAAACATAAACTAACGATTGCAGTTTCAGATAAAAACATTCAGTTTGCTACAGTAACCAAAGAACCATCAGTTGATTTTTCTTTATATGACTTTGTAATTGAAACAAATAAAGAAGCAGAAGAATTTGTTGTACAAATAAACACACTTGGCTGGCCAAAAAAATTTGAATGATAGAATTGTAAAAGCATTCATTTATAAATAGTTTGTTAATAATTATCTTCAATAATATCAAAAGACTTTTTCCATATTTCGCCTTTTTTAGTGTAGAGGACAATACTTGAACTTCCGTAACCTGTACTGCGGCATAATTTTGCAAGATATATGCATACAGTGTTATAAGTTTTAATATATATAGGATCTGAAATCATAATAACTTGATTGTTAATGTCTTTATCAAGGTATTCTAAAATATCCGATTTCTTAATTAATTTACGATTGCTAAAATCTTCTTCTTTCCATTCCTTTTTGTATTGTTTTCGAATACCTTCAGAAAGATATTGTAATTCTTCACCAGTCAATATAAGATTTTCACTTTGAATGTCTGAATTAGTTATATAAGGCTTTTCAAGCATTAATTTTAATAAATGTTCTACGTTTACAGAATCAATTTTTGTAGCAATAAAAGTTTCTCCTTTATTGAAAGCTTCTTGTCTAATAACATCATTTAATAAATCTTTTTTCATCATTTCGTAGTTTAGCATTTGTGCAAACGAAAGTGAAGTAAAAAGAAATAGAATTATCGATAATTTCATTTTAAATATTTGTGATTATAGAAAGGATTATCAGATATGTTTAATCCAAAAATAAGAAAAAACTTTGTGCCTTAGCGCCTTCGTGGCAAAAGAAAAAAAGGACGACACTATATCAAGTATCGTCCTTCAAGGCAAATTTTAAATTTGCATTTTAAAATCAGTAACAATTTTAAAATGCCGCATTCAAGAATGCGTACAGTTTTTGGTAATCACTAAATTGAAGACTAAACGCAGGTTATTCGTTTATGATATCGCCTTCCTTAGTTTCTTCGCTGGCAATTTTTACCAGTTTATCTTTAAGGTTTAAATCTCCGAAAATTTCGATTTTATCGTCGATTTCTCTTCCTTTTTTAATATCAACTCTGTTTGCTTTATGGTTCACAACTCTAATTACAAACAAACCTTCAGCAGAATTCACCACCGCAGATTTCGGAACTACAAATGTACTGTCTTTCGCGTTAAGCGGTAATAAAACTTCGGCAACCATTCCAGGCAATAAATCTTTTTTAGTATTCACAACGTCCATTTCAACGCGCTCAGAACGTAATTTTAAATCTAAAGCGCCAGACATTCTGGTAATTTTAGCTTTAAAAGTTTCAGGCAATGATTTTACATTAAAACTCATTTCGTCGCCTTCGTGTAAATATCCTGTATACAATTCCGGAATAGAAACTGCCAAACGTAATTTATCTTGCTGTTGAATCGTCAATAAAGGCAAATCTGAACCTTTTCCTGCCGGACCAACAAATGTTCCTAAATTCACGTTTCTTGCTGTCACAACGCCGTCAAACGGAGCGCGAATTTCAAGATAACCTCTCATAATCGAAACTTCTTTATGCGCTGCAATTGCGGCTTGGTATTGTGCGTAATCAGAATTCTTTTTCCCGCTTGCCATTTCTAAATCGTTTTTAGAAATCGTTCCTTCAACCTTGCTGGTTTCATACAAACGGTTGTAAGTACTTTTGCTCGTTGTATAAATCGCTTCCATCGATTTTAATCTTGATTCGGCAGCAGCCAGCTGTGAACTGATTTCAGGAGCTTCTAAAACAATTAAAAGCTGTCCTTTTTTTACTTTCGTACCAATATCAACTTTCAATAATTTTACGAAACTACTCACTTTAGCATACAAATCTACTTGTTGAAAACCAGTTAATTCGGCTGGTAAACGCAATTCTGTGCTTAGTTTTTCTTTTTCTAAAAGAAACGTTTCGGTTTTAGGTTCAATTTCTGCCACAACAGGTTCTTCTTTCTTTGAATTACAGCTGTTAAGGAAAAATAATGCTGCAAAAAACAGCGCGCTATATTGTATTTTATTTTTCATTTTTTGGTTTTATATGATTATTAAAGGATAAAAGTTATCGAAGTTTTTTCACCACGATTGAACTTTTAACTTTATGACTTTCCAACTTTCGACTTACTTATTGATGAGATATAATGGATGCTTTCTTCGTCTTCAGGATCTAAAGAAACAGATTGTGTCGATGTTTTTTCTTGTGCCCAGGCAAAAATCTGAGGAAGAATTAATAATACGGCAAAAGTAGAAAATAATAATCCGCCAATAACCGCTCTTCCTAACGGAGAAACCTGATCGCCTCCTTCGCCGTGTCCAATTGCCATTGGCAGCATTCCCGCAATCATAGCCACAGATGTCATAATAATAGGACGAAGACGCAGCGCCGCAGCTTCACGCGCAGATTCTAATGCGTTTCCGTTTCGTTTACGCAATTGTTCGGCATTCGTGACCAGTAAAACGGCATTGGCAATCGAAACCCCAACCGACATAATGATTCCCATATACGATTGTAAATTTAGCGTTGAACCTGTAAGCGTAAGCATTAATAAAGCTCCTAAAACAACCGCAGGAACTGTCGTTAAAATTACCAACGAAACTTTGAACGATTGGAAATTAGCGGCTAACATTAAGAAGATTACAAAAACGGCAACCAATAATCCTGTTTGTAAACTACTTAATGTTTCGCTCAATACAGTACTTAACCCAATTGGCGAAATGAACAAACCACGAGGTAATTCGCCTAATGAACTAATTGTTTTGCCCACATCTTTTGCAGCCGTACCTAAATCGGTTTGGTTGATGTTTGCCGTAACGGTAATGTATGGCATAGCCCCTAAATTGTCATTTTCTCCACTTACATAAGTTGGTGTAATTTTAGCAACATCGCTCAAAACCGGACGAATCGAGTTTCTTAATACCGGAATTTCTCCAATATCGGTTCTGCTTTTCATTTTATTCAAAGGAACCTGAACCTGAACGTTGTATGATAATCCCGCTCTTTCGTCAACCCACGTATTTTTTTCGGTATATCTTGATGATGAAGTCGAAGCAACCAATGAACGTGAAATATCGTTCATATCAACGCCTAATTCTGCAGCACGAGTTCTGTCAATATCAATATTCATTGCCGGATAGTGAATTGGCTGACCAATTTGCACGTCTCTGAAATATGAAATCGCTTTTAGTTTATCAACAATTTGATTCGCGTATAATTCATTTCGCTTTTTATCTTTTCCTGCAATACGAATTTCGATTGGAGTAGGAGAACCCTGGCTTAAAACTTTATCAGTCAATTCGATTGGTTCAAAAGAAACTTTAGTATTTGGCAGCACTTTTTTAAGTCTTGCTCTAAAGTCATCTTTAAACTCATCCATATCAACATGATATTCTTTTAAACTCACTTGAAATACCGCTTCATGAGAACCTGCCATGAACAAATAAATAGGGTTAATGGAGAATAAAGACGGGTGCTGACCCACATAAACAGAAGTGATTCCGATATGCTCTTTTCCAACCATTTTCTCCAATTCTTTTAAAACAATTCTGGCTTGTTCTTCTGTTCTTTCTAAACGAGTTCCGTCAACAGCACGCATTCTCAATTGAAACTGACTTGAATTCGTTTTTGGGAATACATCTTTTCCAATAAACCCAATAAATACAATCGCTAAAGCGGTAGCCGAAACCAGATATATAATACTTGTCGCTTTTTTATATGGAAATAATCGATCTAAAGTTCTCATAAAACGAACTCTGAATCTTTCAAAAAGACTTATTTTTCCATTATTATCTGTATCTATTTTTTCAACGTAGCCTTTTTTCTGTGTAATCAAATCTTTTTCAGATTCCGGAGTTAAACCGCAGTCTCTAAATTCAGCTTCATCATCTGTAATTTCCGGGCCATGTGTATGTTTTTCATGACCTTTCATTAACCAGTTTGCCATTACAGGAACAAAAGTCTGAGATAATAAAAACGAAATAACCATCGAGAATCCAATTGCTAAAGCCAAAGGCAGGAACAACGCTCCCGGAATACCAACCATAGTAAATGCTGGCGCAAACACGGCAAGAATACAAAGTAAGATCAATAATTTAGGCAATGCAATTTCCTGACACGCATCCCAAATGGCGAGCGCCTTGGGTTTTCCCATATCAAGATGCTGGTGAATATTTTCAATAGTTACCGTACTTTCATCCACCAAAATACCAATAGCAAGAGCCAATCCTGATAAAGACATTAAGTTGATCGTTTGCCCGAATAATTTCAAAAATAAAACTCCTGAAATAACCGAAATAGGAATCGTCATAATTACAATCAAAGCCGCACGACGGTCGCCAAGGAATAATAAAACCATTAATCCGGTTAAAACCGCACCAATAATTCCTTCAGTAATTAAACTTTTAACCGAGTTGATTACATAAACCGACTGGTCAAACTCATAAGATAATTTTACATCTTCAGGAAGTGTACTTTGAATTTTAGGAAGTTCGGCTTTTAATTTCTGAACCACATCCCAGGTCGAAGCATCTCCCGCTTTTGCAATACTAATATAAACCGAACGTTTTCCGTTTACTAAAGCGTAACCTGCCGTAATATCGGCACCATCTTTTACAGAAGCAACATCACCTAATTTTAGATTTTGAACGCCGCCTTTAAATAATGGAATCTGCTCAAAATCCTTAACTTCTTTAATTGTATTATTAGTTGGCGTAATATAGTTTTTGTCGCCCATACGAACGTTTCCTGATGGAGCCGTTTGGTTGTTTAAACGAATCGCTTCCACAATTTGATCCGGCGTCATATTATGCGAACGCAATAAATCTGGGTCAACATTTACCTCAATTGTTCTTGGGCTTCCGCCAAAGGGAGCCGGCGATAATAAACCGGGAATTGCAGTAAACGAAGCACGAACATAAACATTGGCTAAATCCTGTAATTCGTTGTTTGAACGTATTTTACTGCTTAAAACCAATTGACCAATTGGCAGAGAAGAAGCATCAAAACGAATGATAAACGGAGGCTGAGTTCCCGGAGGAAAAGCCGCCTGAATTCTGTTTGAAAGCGCACTTAACTCGGCAGCAGCCTGAGCCATATTTGTACCTTCATAATAGGTTAATTTCATGATCATTAACCCCTGAATATTTTTGGTTTCTACGGATTTTATACCATTCGAAAAAGGCAAAACATTCACGTAGTTTTTAGCAAAATAAGCTTCCATCTGGTCTGGTGTATAACCTCCAAACGGATGTGCAATATAAATAACCGGCAAATTCATTTTTGGCAGAATATCTACCTTAATGTCCTTGATGGCACCAATTCCGAAGAAAAATAGACCCGCAACCAATACTAATATGGAAATGGGTTTGCGGAGTGCAAAACGTATTAAATTCATTAGACGTTATAATTAAAATTCATTTATAAATAAGTCAAAATTGCCCGTTGCAGCAACTTTCAGTAAAAACGACTGCCATACATTATTGTTCACAATATCACGATCGATTTCGGCACGATTTAAAGTGTAAATCGTTTGGGTCAAATCGGTTAGATCTGTTAAACCATTTTTGTATAAAGTCGATTTTTGAATGTAAGCTCTTTTTGCCGCATCAACCTGAATAGGCGCTTCGGCATAATTATCAAGTGTAATTTTGATCTTATCTTCGGCAAAAGTCAGCTGTGATTTTAATTCTCTGTCTGCCTGATTGTATTCTTCCTGTAAAGCCTGAGAAACAAATTTCTGAGCGCTTACTTGTTTGCTTGATCTAAAAGGTGTGGTTAAATTCCAAGTGATTCCAACTCCAACCAAATAATTGGTGCGATCCGGATTTACGCCATCCCAGTAATTTCTGCTAAAAGCATGCTGGTCTGTAGCATAACTATTTTCAAATCCCGAAGCCCTGGTTTGTAAAACACCAAAAGCACTCATGGTTGGGTAATAAAAACGTTTGTATAATTTAACCTGCTGATTGCTGTAATCGATTTTTGTTTTATAGAATTGTAATAAAGGATGCAGACTATCTGTAGCTGCATTTGTTTTAATTAATTCTTTCGGGATCTGCGTTACAAAAAGAGTATCGGTAACAAAATCCTGAGGCGCAACGCCCATTAAATCGACCAGTTTATTGTTTTGTTCTTTAACGAAATTCTTCGCCAGGTTCAAAGCAATTTTAGCTTTTGAAACTTCGGCTGTAGCCAATGTAGAATCTACGCCGGCCAATAATCCGTTTTTAACTCTTGCAACCGCAGTCTTTTTGAAAACCTCTGCGCGATCCAGATTTTTTTGCTGAGAGATCAACAATCTCTGGCTTGCCAGTAAATTTAAATAAGCAGCAGAAATTTTGATTTCCTGCTGGAATTTTTCCTGCTGTAAATCTTTTTCTTTGGCCTGAACATCAATTTTAGACAAATTGATTTTTTCCTGTGTTTTTCCAAAGGTGAAAAAATCCCAGTTCATGTTGACCAGATAAAGCGCGCCAAAAGCCGAATTCCAGTTTTGTTCCGGCAGCGGTAATCCTGATGAAGCAACTCCAAGACCTCCAAATCCATAAAGCGGTCCGTTTTGACCATTTACAGTTCCGTAATCCTGCTGTGCCGATAAATTTAGGTTAGGCAGGTAATCACGTCGAGATTGTTTTAGGGTCTCTTTTGATGCATTGGTGTAATTGTTTTTTGCCCTGATCGAACCGTAATTTTCAAGCCCAGTTTTAACTGCTTCTTTTAAAGAAAGGGTTTGAGAGTAACCGATTGATGCAAAAATCAAGAAAAATAATAAGGTAATTTTTTTGAAATACATAAACTCAAGTGTGAAATTATAGCACAAATTTATTTCTCTTGTACTGATAAAAGTCATGTTAAGTGATGTACTGCGATAAAAAATGACCAATTCAATTGGTCATTTTTTAGAAATGATAATTAAATATTTGTCCGTACTTTGTGAACTATTTAAGTTTAAAAAATGAGCATAAAATTTGATAATATTCTGGATAACAAATGGTGGCAGGAAATTGCCGTCGTCGCGTTTTCCTTTACCATATATACCCTAAAAAACGACTGGATGCTATTTAGTTCTATAACATCTGTTTTAATGGGCGTTTTTTTCTACTGCATTCTGTATGTGCACGCACAGTTCAATCGTTTCTTCCTTTTTCCCATATTATTTAAAACCCGTCGTCCTTTTACTTATTTGGTATTAACGCTTTTTGGAGTTCTTGTTTTCTCGATTGTGTTGTATGAGCTTACGATGCTGGACATGTTTAGAAATCTTTATTTTTATCAAAACTCCCATCAAAGAAGTTATTTGTACCAATTGGCCAGCGTTCTGGGAACTTTGGTTTGTATTTTAAGTCCGATTATTGTTTTTAAATTCTACAGAATCCACAGAAAACGTACAGAAGAAGCCTTGTTATTCAACCAAATGCAGTTGAATTCTCTAAAAGGACAATTGAACCCGCACTTTTTATTCAATACTTTTAATACGCTTTACGGAATCAGTCTTGAATTTCCGGACAGAACGCCGGATTTAATCATGAAAGTTTCGCAGTTAATGCGTTATCAATTAGAAAGTAACAGCAAACAATGCGTATCTTTAGAAGACGAATTAGAGTTTATAAACAGTTATGTGCAGCTTGAAAAAGAACGAGTAGGATATCGCTGTGATATTACTTTTGATTCTAAAGTTGATAATGAAAATGCGTATAAAATTTCGCCGATGCTTTTAATTGCTTTTATTGAAAATGCTTTTAAACACGGAACCTGCGCGATTGAAAAATGTTTCGTTCAAATTTTTATTACTGTGCAAGACGGACAGCTGCATCTTCATGTAGTAAATTCAATTCCAACGAAGCAAACCGATGTTGTTTCGACCAAAATTGGTTTAAAAAATACCATTGAAAGACTGAATTTGATTTTCGGAAAAAACTATACACTCGATATTCAGGAGAATAAAAAAACTTACATTGTTGATTTAAAACTGCAGTTGAAAAGATTTGCATAATGAGAGATCCAAAAAAATGTATTATTGTTGATGATGAGCCGGCAGCGCATTATGTTTTAGCTAATTATATAAAACAGAATCCGCAGTTAGAATTGGTTTTTCAGGGATATAATGGCATTGAAGCAATGGATTATCTTAGGGAAAACAAAGTCGATTTGATGTTTTTGGATATCAATATGCCTGAGATTTCAGGAATGGAATTATTGAAGATTATTCCCAATCATCCTAAAACTATTTTAACGACCGCTTACTCTGAATTTGCACTCGAAAGTTACGATTACGGCGTAATTGATTATTTACTGAAACCTATTTATTTTCCAAGATTTTTAAAAGCCGTAGATCGTTTTTTCTCTACAGAAAATTTAAAAACAAAAGAAGAAGAGGTAGTTGTAAATAAAGTGAGCGTAAAAGTTGACGGTTATTTTATTGATATTGAATTAGATCAGCTTTTGTATGCACAGAGTTTTGGAAATTATGTGAAACTGCACACGACAAAACGAACTTATCTCGCTTCAATAACCACAACGGAGCTTGAAAAATGCCTTCCGGAGAAAAATTTTATCCGAATTCATAAATCTTATATTGTCGCATTGGACAAAATTGATACAACTGAAAAAGATTTTGTAGTAATTAAAAATGAAAAATTACCCGTTGGAATAACCTACAAAAGGGAATTGACGGACAGATTAAAAAAGTAACATTTTTTTTATTAAAAAATATTTGGATTTCATTTTAAAAGTAATAATTTTAGTACTTATTTGAGTTTTTAATTTTAATAGTCAGGATCATGAAAAAAGTATTTTTACTGCTGATTTTACTTTACGGTGGTTTTTTAAACGCTCAAAATGAAGTAGTAACGCCGCCCGAAAAAGTTCGGTTTACTTTTGAAAAAGAGTATCCAAACAAAGTTGCGGTTTGGTCTATAGATTATGTTGGCGATGATAATGATGAAATTAGGTACCAGGCAAAATTTAATACCGATAAGAATACCAAAGCTCTCGCAGTTTATGATAATTTGGGAATTTTAAAAGCGTATGAATTACAAATTCCGTTAAGTCAATTACCTCAAAAAGCGCAGACTTATTTAAAGAAAAACTATTCACCAAAAGCAATCAGAGAAATCGCTGTGATAGTAAATGATAAAAACAAAACTACTTATGAAGTAGGTATAGAAAAAGATTCCAGATTTTATGATGTTGTTTTTGATCAAAATGGAGGTTTTGACGTAATCATCGAAAAAAATTAAAAAGAACACTTACTAATTCAATTATATTTAAAACGGCAAACCCGACAAGTTTTTTACTTGTCGGGTTTTGTTTTTGTAGTTAGAAGATATTCTAAATTTTAACTTTTTAATACGGTTAAAATGTAGTAATTTTATTACTTTATTTAATTTTATAAGTATTACTATGAAAAAGATTTTACTATTTACCGCCTTCCTGTGTTTCAATTTTTTAATAGGCCAGCAGAGTATTTTGCTTCCGTCAGAAAAGACAGTAAAGGCATTTGAAAAGCAATATCCACAAAAAAAGCCAATTTGGTCGATGGAATATGGAAAGACTGAGAATGACATTTATTTTGCCGCAAAATTTACTGTGGCAGCCAAAACTCAGGCTTATGCAGTTTATGACAGTGATGGAAATTTTAAAAAGTATAAAGAGCAAATCTCAAGCGCTAAACTTCCAAAAAATGCACAGGATTATCTTGATGCCAATTATCCGATTAAATCAAATTTGAAATCAAAAAGTAAGTCAAAAACAAAAGCTAAAGCCGTAGTGCCGCCAAGAGAAGCTTACTCTGCGTTGGATGCTAAAAACAAAACAACTTATGAAGTGAAAGCCGCAAAAGACGGAAAAAATTATAATCTGATTTTTGATGAAGAAGGAAACTTAATTAAAACAATTCAAATAGGGTAAAAAAATACTTACTCAAACATATTTAAAACAGCAAACCCGACAGGTTTCAAAAACCTGTCGGGTTTAATATTTAACGTAAATAAGAATTACAAATTCATTCCACCAGAAGCTTCAATACGTTGTGCATTTACCCAGCGTGCATCTTCGGTACATAAAAAAGCAACAACACCGCCAATATCGTCTGGCAAACCAACTCTTCCTAAAGCTGTAATTGAGGCTAAGTTTTTGTTTAATTGTTCGTTATCACGAACAACACCGCCGCCAAAATCAGTTTCGATGGCACCCGGAGCGACAACATTGGCTCTGATTTTTCTTTCACCTAATTCTTTTGCCTGATATTTTGTTAACGTCTCGATTGCGCCTTTCATAGAAGCATATGCCGAATAACCTGGAAATGAAAATCTAGCCAAACCAGTTGAAATATTTACAATTCCGCCGCCGTCGTTCATTACGTTCAAAGCTTTTTGAGTCAGGAAAAACGGACCTTTAAACTGAATATTAGTCAATTGGTCAAACTCTGCTTCAGTTGTGCCAACAAATGAATTGTGAATTCCGATTCCGGCATTGTTTACTAAAAAATCAAATTTATCCGTATTGAAAGTACTTTTTAAAGTGGAAGAAACTCCTTCAAAAAAGCCATCAAAAGTTTGTGAATCTCCAACGTTTAATTGAAGAGAAGCCGCTTTTTGACCTAAACTTTCGATTTCTTTTACAACAGCGTCTGCTTCGTCTTTTTTGCTGTTGTATGTTATAATTACATCTAATCCTTTTTTAGCAATTGCTATTGCCATGTTTTTTCCTAAACCTCTGCTTCCTCCTGTAACCAGAGCTATTTTTGTATTTACTGCCATTTTTTATAATTGTTGATTATTAATTGTGAATTGTTGATAGTTTGTTTGTTGTTCTGTCAGTCTGAGCGAAGTCGAAGACCCCGCACAGTGTGATTTTTTAAACACATAGAAACATAGATTTTATTTTGATTTGAAAAGACTGCAAAAAGAAACTAGTTTCTAACACATAGCGATGTGGGATTTAGATAAATGAAATTTCTTTTAGCTGCATTTCTATGTTTGTTTAGATAAAATGAAATGCCTTTTATGTGTTTGCAAAAACTATGTTTCTATGTGTTTAAAAATTAATTTCAGTTACCGTGTAATGCGTTAAATGACGCTTTTAATTCCGGAACGCTTGCGTTTAATCTTGTTTCGCTGGTTCCAAAAGTAAGTTCTTCTTTTCCTTGTTTTATTTGTTCAAAAATGGATAGAATAAAATCACTCACACTCGGATGTGCGTCGTGTAAACCAACTCCGCCAAGATCTGTGTTCAATGCAGGCGGAATAATTTCGATTACTTCGATATTTTTTTCTTTTAATAAATGACGAAGTGAAATTGTAAACGAACGGAAAAATGCTTTTGTAGCCGAATAAACCGGAACTTTTGCAAAAGGTGAAAATGCCAATCCAGATGTTACATTCATTACCGTTGTTAAAGATTTCAACTCAATAAATAAAGAGGTTAAATGCAGCGGTGCTTCAATATTAGTACTGATTTCTGCTTTCATGCTTTCGTAGAAATTAGCATCTGTAACAGAAACCCATTTTTGAATTCCTGCATTGTTGATTAATACGTTTAAATCAGGATGATTTTCTTGAATCCATTTGTAAAGTGCGATTCTTTCTTCTTCTAAAGATAAGTCGCATACTTTTGTGATTACAGAAGGAAATTTTGCTTTCACTTCGTTTAAAACAGATTCTCTTCTGCCGCAGATAATTACGGTATTGTTTTCCTGAATAAATCGTTCAGTAAGTCCAAGTCCAATTCCGCTTGCACCGCCTGTTATTAAAATTTTGTTGTTTGATAAATTCATCTTTTCGATCTTTTAAATTGATAAGACAAAGGTAGGAGTGAAGTAGAGCTGGGGAATTGTAAATATCAAACCGATGTTTGCGAAATTCAAATCAGGAGTAATGAAATTCCAATTTTTTATCCCGAGGCTTCGGGACGAAATTCCAATTATTACTGGCTCAAATAAAAATTCTCATTTTATGTCATCCTGAGCGAAGTCGAAGGACACGCCCTATAAGAACATACTGTATGGACTCAGCATGAGATCCTTCGACTTCGCTCAGGAGGACAAGCTTTGTGGGAATCTAAAATCTAAAATCAGCAATCTAAAATAATTATAAAATCTAAAATTATTTAGCTCCTAAAAGCCAGCGGCGTTAAAGTAGTTTGTTTTTTAAAAAAGTTAGAAAAATGCGCTAATTCTTCAAAACCAAGAGAATAAGCGATTTCAGAAATATTCCAATCCGTTTGTTTTAAAAGGATTTTCGCTTCGTTTGTCAATCTTGAACTGATTAATTCAGTTGTGGTTTTTCCGGTATTTTCTTTTAAAACCTTATTTAAATGATTAACGTGGACAGATAATCTCGCTGCAAAATCCTTTGCGGTTCTTAATTCTAATCGCTGATGCGGAGATTCTATTGGAAATTGTCTTTCTAATAATTCGGCAAATAAAGACGAAACCCTCGCTGCAGAATTGTGTTTAGAATAAAGAGCAGTTATAGGCTGTAATTTTTGTCCGAAGTGAATTAATTCAGCCACATAATTTCTGATCAAATCATATTTGTAGATATAATCAGAATTGATTTCTTTTTGTATTTTATTGAATATCAAGGCGACTTCTTCTACTTCTTCATCTGATAATTGAAAAATAGGATAACCGTCTGAAGCAAAAATAGGAAGTTCGTCTAAGTCAATTCCGCTTTTGTTTTTAGATAAAAACTCGCTTGTAAAAACACAAAACTGCCCAGATTGGTTCGTGTCTTGCGGAACGTAATTATACGGAATTTTTGGTGTTGCAAATAAAAGTCCTTGTTTTTCGATTTCGATTACTTTGTCGGCGTACTCTGCTTTATTATGACCTCTTATCAAACTTATTTTGTAATAAGCTCTTCTGTCATAAGGCATTGTTGGTTTTCCCTGAAGACGTTCTAAAAGTTCTTTGATATCAAATACATTAAAATGACCAATTTCTTTTTGAATGTCATTTGGCAGTAATGAATTGGGTTTAACAGTTTCGTCTCCGGTAATATCTTTGTAAAATGAATCTAGGGATTTCATATGCGTGAATTGTAAAATTCAAATATACGAAATTTTTTTGGCCCGCAGATTTTACGGATAGAACAGATTTGCACAGTCATTGCGAGGAACGAAGCAATCTCATTTGCTGAATCAAGTTATAGTGTGGTTGCTTCGTTCCTCGCAATGACAATACTTTGTAAAAAAACTTTGTGTCTTAGTGCCTTCGTGGCAAAACCTCAAAACAAACTGCCCTGAACAAACTCAGCTTGTGCATTTCCATTAAAAGAAAAAGTATCAATTACAAAAAACTGTTTTTTAACAGGATCTAATTCTCTTAAAACAATTTCCTTGCATAAAAAATCAATATCGATTGTAGTAAAAAGCTGCGAGGCTATTTTAAGATTTTCAGGCGTTAATTTCCTTCCAATTGACATATGTGGATCGTCACTTTTTTTGAGTTTTAAAGGTTTTAAAGATTCCTGAACCCTTTTCATAATAGGTTTCAGGTTATTTTTTGATTCTTCGTTAGGAGCTATATAAAACGCTCCGGCATTGTCATAAGAACCAAAATGATCTAAATGGACCTGAAAAGGAGTAAAAGTATCACAAACTTTAAAAATCTTTTGTTTGTATTTATCAATTTCGGATTCGGTAATTGTGAATTCACAAATCGTAATATGTCCAACAGAATTACAGCTGTTGTACCAATCAATTTTGCTTTTTAAATAATCCTTCATTGTTTTGACGGAATCAATAACATCTTGCGAAGGATAAATGGCAACGGAATACTTTTTTTCCATTTTTAGGACTTTGAGTTACACAAATTTAGAATTTAAATTGTGCTGTCAAAGCGGTATAAAAATAATCTTTTCCAGAACCTGCTTCTTTTAAAAATGCACCTGCGTCAAACCAGGCACCTTCTACAGAAACGGTTAAAAAAGAATTTACATTGTAATCAAAATTTGTAATTAATTGTGTTCCTATAAAACGTTCGGTTGTATTGTCTCCAGAATACAAAAGCTGCATATTTGGAGCATATAAACCGTCGTGAATGGAACTTCTCCAGAAAATATCATAATCAATTCCAAAACCTAATTTTTCAGTTAAATCTAAAGCAATTGACGGATGAATGTCGATTAAGTTTGATGGGCCAATTAAACCGACTAAACCAAAATAAGCACCTTTTGGATACAACGGATTAAAAGTCTGCAATTGATTGTCATTGCTGTTTTTATCTCCGGAAATAAACTCGGTTTTTAAACCAATTTCAGGATTGAATTTTATGTTTTCAAAAGTATACGATGTATTAGATGAAAGTGTCCAAGCCGAAATATTTTGCGATTCGATTTTGCCGAATTGGTACAAACCTTCAAAGTCATATTTCCAGTTTCCTTTTGTTTTCCAGATTCTTGTTCCTATAGAATGTCTGGTTTCTTCGCCAATAGCGTTATCAAAAACTGCATGATTTTTCCATAAACCTAAATAGTACAAATCGATATTTTGAATAAATGGCACTTTGTGAAATACGGTATAATTTCCCCAAAGTTTAGCGTTATCATTAAAATCATCGTTGAAAACTCCGGGTTTATTGGCAACAGGATGCGAGTAAAAAGCATCCGTCTGCCAATTATTGTTTTTATAGAATAATTTCATTCCATCAAATGCAATTCTGTTATTGGGACGTTCGCGAACGCTGACTAAACGCTGCGAACCGTATGCGATTTCTTGTCTTCCAACTCTAAAAGTTAACTGCTGATTTTTATTTTGAATGAAATCAACATCTATAAAGGCTTGGTGAAAATCGAGTTCGTTTTCATCAACCGGGCTTGGGTCAATTTTACTGTTAGCGAGACTGCTTTGGAATTCAATAAAAGTTCTGAATCTTCCTAAATGAACATCGGCATTTAGTAAATATCTCGACAATAAATAACCGTCGCCGCCTGTGGTTTCATCGCCCCATTTATCATTTACTGTATAAAAATATTGTTCCCTGATTTCGCCGCCAATGGAGGCGTAATATTTATCGTTTTTAGATAACGGAATATATTTGATTTTCTCGTACCAGTTTTTCGTCGAATCGGCTTTTAGATATTGGAAATCATCGTCATATCGCAGCTTTTGAAAAACTGGTTTTTGTTGTGCATTTGCAGAAAAAATGATTCCCAAAAGCAACAATAATCGGAATGTATTTTTCATATTAGTTTTTTTGGTAACCTCCAAAGTAATTTACAGGACTCCAGTCCGGAATCGCTTTTGGGGTTTCTTTGGCAAAGGTTCTAAATTCATTATCGGCATAAACTACTTTTCCGTTTACGACTGTCAATTTTGATTCTATATTTAAGATTTTTTCTTCAGGAGTTGCGAAATAATCATCAGAAAGAATAGAGAAATCGGCTAGTTTATCTGCTGTCAGCATTCCACGGTCTTTTTCAATATTGATTAATTGTGCGCTTCCGTAAGTGAATAATTTTAAAGCAGTAGTTCTGTCCAGAATATTTTCATCATTCATATATTTTAAACCGCCTAAAGTTTTTCCGGTTGTTAACCAATATAAGCCAACCCACGGATTGTAACTTGCAACACGCGTTCCGTCAGTTCCCATTCCTACTTTAATTCCTAATTCTAGTATTTTCTTTAACGGAACTGTATTCGAAGCTGCCGTTTTTCCATATCTTTTAATGAAACTTTCGCCCTGATACGCCATTCTATGTTGAATCGCTAATCCGCCGTTTAAAGCTTTGATTCGTTTTAAATTTTCTACAGAAACAGTTTCTCCGTGATCAAAGAACCATAAAAGTCCGTTTAAAGGTGTTTCTTTATTAATGTCTTCAATTACATTTAAAAATCTTGTAATGCTTTCATTGTAAGTGGCGTGAATTCTAAACGGCCATCTGTTTTTAATTAATAATGATAGAACTTCTTTTAATTGTCCTTCCATCGCCGGACTTAATTCTGGTCTTGGTTTGTCGAAGTTTTCAAAATCTCCCGCACTCATAACTAAATTTTCTCCTGCGCCCTGCACATGATATTCTACTTTATCTGAATGATGATCGTCGTCACAGCCTTCGCCAATTTCAACCGTATTAATCCATTTAGTGTAATCGTTTAGTTCGCTTCCGGCTTTTTGTGCAAACAAATAATACGGCATTCTAATCGTTAGATCGCTGTCTTTACACAAACCATTTGTTACACCGTAATCGTCCGGAAAGTTTTGAAATCCGCCTCCTGCATCCATAATAGCGGTTACGCCAAGACGGTTCATTTCGGTCATAAATTGTTTTGTGGAGTTTATTTTTTCTTCTGGGGATAATTCCGGAAGTTTAGAAAGTGTTGAATATAAAATGAAAGCATTTGGCTCAGCAACTAATAATCCGGTTGGGTTTCCTTCAGGATCTTTTTCAATTAATCCCGCATTTGGGTTTGGCGTATTAGCATCAATTTTTAAAGCTTGTAATCCTGCTTTGTTTAAATAAGCGTGTCCGTATAAGTGAAGAATAAATGCCGGAACATCGCCTGTTGCTTCGTTGATTTCAGCTAAAGTTGGGAGTCTTTTTTCTTCAAATTGATATGCGTTCCACCCGCCTACAACACGAACCCATTGTCCTTTTGGAGTTCTTTGTGCTTGTTCTTTCAACATTGCCAAAGCTTTTTTGAGAGAACGAACGCCGTCCCAGCGTAATTCGGTATTAAAGAACCTTCCGCCGCGAATAATGTGCATGTGAGAATCGAATATTCCGGGAATAATTACTTTTCCTTTGGCATCGATTACGGTTGTCTTTTTGTCTTTTAATTTTAAGATTTCGCTGTTTTTTCCTGTTTTCAGGATTTTCCCATCGGCGACAGCCATAGCTTCGGCAATTGTATTTTTATCGTCTAGAGTATGAATTACAGCATGATGAACGATAAGTGTAGCTTTTTTGCCTTGAGCGAAAATTGAAACAGAAAGCAATAATAGAAAAGCTAATATTTTGAAAGAGAGTTTCATAATAGTGGTATTTAGTTGGTTTTGGGAGAAAAAAAGACTGTGGGGTTACACAGCCTTTCTTTGTTTTTCTGGAAGTATTTTAGTGCGAAATGGCACGCGGATCTTACTGATTTGCTTTGCAAAGACGCGGATTTACACAGATTTTATTTTATAATTAATGATTTAAAAATCCGTTTTATCCGCGCCTTCGCGATAGCGAATCCGTTTCATCCGCGTTCCATTTACCATTTAGTGTTTCAACATTTCGTGTGCATATTGAACACCTACACCATAAGCACCACCATATTTTTTAACTAAATCTGTTACAGGTACATAAGTTTCCTGACGAGCCCAGTCGCGTTGTAATTCTAATAAATATTGTAATGAAGTTACAGGATGCGCACCAGCTTGTACCATACGAGTTACAGCCATTTCGTGAGCTTCTTTAGAAACATCTCCGCTTGCATCTGTAATTACGTAAACATCATAACCTTCGTTGATTGCTGATAAAACTGGTCCAACAATACAAACGCTTGTCCATAAACCGCCAAATACGATTTTCTTTTTACCAGTTGCAATAATCGCTTTGCGTGCAGGAGCGTCTTCCCAAGTGTTCATTGTAGTACGATCGATATAGTTTGAAGTTTTTTGTGGGTAGAATTCTTCAATTTCTCTAAAAACAGGTCCGCTGAATGATTTCTCTGCAACGGTTGTTACAATAGTTGGAACTTTGAATATTTTTGAAGCTCCGGCTACAAGAGCGGTATTATTTCTAAGCTGATCGATTGGAATATTGCTTACTGCAAATGCCATTTGGCTTTCGTAATCGATTAGAACTAATGTATGATTTGTTGGATCTAACAATGCCGGACTTGGTTTTTGAGCGAATCCAATAAATGTTACAAATAATAAAGCTGCGGTAAGGATTAATTTTTTCATGATAATGTGATTTTGTTGTTAATTAAAAGGTTTTAAAAAATATTTTGTATTTGATTTTCAGTGTTTTGCATTCAAATAAAATGCCTTGTTTGTAATGTGTTGATTTTAAAAGGTTTTTCAGAAAAGGCAATAGTGATCCTAGCGATATATCGTCAATAAAAATTGGATATTCGTTAATGTATTATCGTAAAGCTTTTAATGAATTTTAAAAGAGAAAAATACTGGTACCTAAATTTTTCCTTTTAGATGTAATCGGTGGAGAATTTCTGATTTTAATAAACCGCTTCCTCCGCCAAAATGTTCAATTACTTCAACTTCCGGCTGCTGTTTTAAGCAAAATGAAGTAAACTCTTTTTCGACATGATCTTCGATTCCGGAACTCAAAAGAACAACATCGATTTTGTGATTTTGAAAATATTCCTGAGCTTCTTTTTCATTGTTGAAAGAAACTGCGTTCCAATCTTCATATGCGTTTACAAGGCGAAGTAAAATGGCCAATATGTCTTCGTTTTTTCCAAGTAATAAGAATTCAAGTGTTTTCATTTTTTCTAAGTTTCTGAGGTTCTGAGATGCTAAGGTTCTAAGTTTTTTACTTTGAATTTAGTTTTGGCAGAACTTCTAATTTACTTTACAAATTTATTTGTTTTATCATGGCTTCAACTTAATCTAGAATAAGAAGTTACTAAGGTTCTAAGATGCTTAGATTCTAAGTTTTTTCTTTTTCTATTTGGTTTCAGTTTTTGACAGAACTTGTAATCTACTATGCAAATTTATTTGTTTTGTTTTTGCTTCAACTTAATCTAGAATAAGAAAAGATACTAAGGTTCTAAGATGCTTAGATTCTAAGATTTTCTTCTCTATTTGGTTTCAGTTTATGACAGAACGTTTAATTTACTATGCAAATTTATTTGTTTGATTACGGTTTCAACTTAACCTAGAACAAGAAAGGTTCTAAGCTTTAAAAAAAAACTTAGAACCTCAGAATCTTAGAACCTTAGCAACTTTAAAAAAAATATACGGGAAACCCGTAATGGGATTTCAAAAGGCTGTATTAGATTTGTCTTGTTGAGATTGAGATAATGATTTACTACCTTTTAAATTATTCCTCAAAGATCTTAGCGGTTAAACTGTTTTTGGAGAAACAATTTTTTTAATTTTTAAAAATTTGACATATTCACTTTATCATGGGTAACTTGTAGAAATTTGCAAATAATACAACAGATGTCTAATTTTTTATAGGTTTTTAGATTTGGTTAATTGGTTGGCCTCTTCTAAAAACCTTTTTTTTGTTTCATACTTTTTTGGCTTTAGTTATAGCCGTTTACTTTTAACCATTCCTGGCAATCTCTTGTCCAATATTTGCTGGTGTCGTTTACGCCTAAACCAAAACCGTGACCACCTTTTTCATATAAATGTAACTCCGCTGTAACACCATTTTTTTTGAGTGCTAAATAATAATCGATACTGTTTTCCGGTAAAACGACGGTATCATCTGTAGCATGAATTAAAAAAGCGGGAGGTGTTTTTGTGGTAACTTTCTTTTCGTTTGAAAAGGAATCAATTAAATCTTGTGAAGGATTGTTTCCCAATAAATTAATCTGCGAGCCTTTGTGTGTAATATCATTTTGAATTGAAATTACAGGATAAATTAAAAGAGAAAAATCGGGGCGGGCGCTTACTTTATAAGCAGATTCATAAACTTTATCGTCATAATGAGTAGATAAAGTAGCAGCCAAATGTCCGCCCGCGGAGAAACCTAAAATTCCAATTTTATTAGGATCAATGTTCCATTTTGCAGCATTTTGCCTTACGTAGCGAACCGCTTCCTGCGCGTCTTGCAATGGGCCGACATTTTTGTTTTTCATTATTAAATCACTCGGAAGTCGGTATTTCAATACAAAAGCCGGAATTCCTAAACTATTAAACCATTGCGCTACTTTTGTTCCTTCCTTATCAATAGCCAAATGCTGATATCCTCCGCCGGGAAGAATAATTACAGCGGTCTGATTTGGTTTTGTTACATTCGAGAAAAACGCCGTTAAAGTTGGAATTGTAACTAAACTGGTACTTTGAACTTTTCCGTCAGTTATGACTTCTTTTTCTTTATAATCTGGTGCTTTAATTTCATCCGGAATTTTATTCCAAAGCGGAATTACCTGATTTTGCGCCTTTATATTGAATAATACTCCTGCAAAAAGGATAAAACTAAATACAGTTTTTCTAAAATATTGTTTTTTTGAATTTTTCAATGTTGAATTTAATTAGTTGTTTTACAATTGTTTACTTGTTTGGTCGGGCAGATTTATAAATTTGAATTTGAATAAATGAAAGGTAATTAAAAACAATTTCATGAGGATTAAATCCCGGGACAATTTTATCCCTAAATACGGATAAATTTCACCTATTGGCTTTTAACAAATATATTGGTTAATGTGTAATTTTGAGTTCTTTTTTTTATGCAATGTCTTAAATTTGGTACTGAAAATAATTTTATATATAATTTATTTGGAATATAAAGATTAAAAACTATATTTGTGCAATCGATTACATTATTGCAATCCTATAATTTTAATCTCTTGATTCTAATGTGTTAAATTATGCATTTTTATACGGATCTTAAAATTAAATAATCTAACTATAATAACCACAATCATGAGTCAAACCGATGCTGTTACAGTAAATGAAACTATTAAATCCGCAGGAAAATATCGTTGGAGTATATGTGCGCTTTTGTTTTTTGCAACCACCATTAATTACCTCGACAGACAAGTTCTTTCGTTAACCTGGAGTGATTTTATTGCGCCTGAGTTTCATTGGACAAATAACGATTACGGAAACATTACTGCGCTGTTTTCTATTTTTTATGCTGTTTCATTATTATTTGCAGGACGATTTGTAGATTGGTTAGATACTAAAAAAGGATTTCTTTGGGCTATTGGAATTTGGTCTGTAGGAGCCTGTTTACACGCTTTTTGCGGTATTGCAACTTCAGGAATTATAACTGGCAACTGGTTGGTTGGTTTTGAAGGATCAAAAGAAATAATCAGCGGTTTAAGTGATACCGGAAAAGTAATTAATGTAAGTGTTACATTGTTCATTTTTGCCCGTTTTATCTTAGCAGTTGGTGAAGCAGGGAACTTTCCTGCAGCAATTAAAACCACTGCCGAATATTTTCCTAAAAAAGACCGTGCCTTTTCTACCAGTATTTTTAACGCTGGTGCAACAGTTGGTGCATTGGCAGCTCCAATTTCAATTCCTTTTATCGCAGAATCATTTGGATGGGAAATGGCATTTATTATCATCGGGGCATTAGGTTTTATCTGGATGGGATTCTGGGTTTTTATGTACGATAAACCAGAAAGACATAAAAGAGTAAGTGTAGAAGAATTAGCTTATATTCAGCAAGACGATATTGCAGACAGTAAATTAGTAGGTTACGTTCCTGAAACAACTTCAAAAGTATCTTTTATAGAATGCTTAAAATTCAAACAAACCTGGGCTTTTGCATTTGGTAAATTTATGACAGATGGTGTTTGGTGGTTCTTTTTATTCTGGACTCCGGCTTATTTAAGTTCTGTATACCACATGGATTCTACAGAAGCTGCGTTGCCATTATTCGTCTTATATATGATTACTTTACTATCGATTATTGGTGGATGGCTTCCAACTTATTTTGTTGAAAAGAAAGGAATGAACCCTTACGAAGGAAGAATGAGAGCGATGCTGATTTTTGCATTTTTTCCACTATTAGCTTTAGTCGCACAGCCTTTAGGATATATTAGTTATTGGGTTCCTATTATTATCATCGGTATCGCAGGAGCGGCGCACCAATCTTGGTCAGCAAATATATTTACAACCGTTGGAGATATGTTTCCTAAAAAAGCAATTGCAACCATTACAGGAATTGGAGGTTTAGCAGGAGGTTTAGGTTCTACTTTGATTAATAAAGGTTCAGGATTATTGTTCGATTATACACATAAAACATTGACAACCGTAAACGGACAGCCGTTTTTAGAGAAATTCCCGCAATTTGTAACTCAGCCTATTCCTGAAACTTTCTTTAAAGAATTAGAGAAAAGCGGAGCCGTAATTTCTGATGGAATCAATACAGGATATATGATTATTTTCTCAATCTGTGCGGTATGTTATTTAATTGGCTGGACAGTAATGAAAACTTTAGTTCCTAAGTATAGTCCAATTACAAATCTGTAATTTAGCATTGTTGAAATATTTTTTAGTTGGAATTATGCTTTTTTCAATATAAAAAATTAAATTTGTGCAATCGATTACATTAAAATAAAATTATGACAAAATATAGCTCAAGATACGCGTCAAGCCCAGAAGCAGTTAAAAAATACGACACACAGCAGTTAAGAGAAGAATTCTTAATTGATGACTTAATGCAGGAAGATGAAGTTGTATTGGTTTATTCGCATTACGACAGATACATTGCAGGTTCTGCAGTTCCTGTAAAAGGTGATTTAGCGCTGGAAACAATCGATCCGCTTAAAGCGCCGTACTTTTTAGAAAGAAGAGAAATAGGAATTATTAATGTTGGAGGAAGCGGTTCTGTAGTAGTCGAAGGAACATCTTATGAACTTGGTTTTAAAGATGCCTTATACATTGGAAGCGGCAATAAAGAAGTAATCTTCAAAAGTGCTGACAGTAAAAATCCGGCTAAATTTTATATCAATTCTGCACCGGCTCACACAACTTACCCAACGGTAAAAGTAAGCTTGGCAGAAGCAAATAAATTAGAATTAGGTACGATGGAAACGGCAAATCACCGTACGGTAAACCAAATGATTATTGGAAGTGTTGTAACAACCTGCCAATTACAAATGGGAATGACGGAATTAAGACCAGGAAGTGTTTGGAATACCATGCCGGCTCACGTTCACGATCGTAGAATGGAAGTTTATTTTTATTTAGATATTCCAGAAAATCAAGCTGTTTGTCACTTTATGGGGCAGCCGCAGGAAACAAGACACATCTGGATGAACAATCATCAGGCAGTAATTTCTCCGCCTTGGTCAATTCACTCAGGTTCAGGAACCAGCAATTATACTTTTATCTGGGGAATGGCGGGTGAAAACCTAGATTACGGAGATATGGATGTTTGTAAAATCACTGATTTAAGATAAGAAAATGACAAACTTATTTGATATAAAAGGAAAAGTTGCCCTTATTACAGGAAGTACACACGGACTGGGAATGGCAATGGCAAAAGGTTTAGGACAAGCCGGAGCAACAATTGTGGTGAACGGAAATTCGTCTCAACAAAAAATTGACGATGCTGTGGCAGCACTTAAGAGCGAAGGAATCAATGCGGTTGGTTACAAATTTAATGTAACCGAAGAGCAGGAAGTAAAAGCTGCTGTTGCAAAAATTGAAAGTGAAGTTGGACCAATCGATATTTTGATTAATAACGCAGGAATTATTAAAAGAATTCCGCTTCTTGAAATGGAAGTTGCTGATTTTAGAGAAGTAATCGATATTGATTTAGTAAGCCCGTTTATTGTTTCTAAGCACGTTGCAAAAGGAATGATTGAAAGAAGACAAGGGAAAATCATTAACATTTGCTCAATGATGAGTGAATTAGGTCGTAATACGGTTTCGGCGTATGCTGCTGCAAAAGGCGGTTTAAAAATGCTGACGAAAAATATGGCAACAGAATGGGCAAAATACAATGTTCAGATCAACGGAATCGGGCCGGGTTATTTTGCTACAGAACAAACAAAACCTATTAGAGTTGACGGACATCCGTTTAACGATTTTATCATTAGCAGAACACCTGCTGCAAAATGGGGAGACCCAGGTGATTTAGCCGGAGCAGCAATATTTTTATCCTCAAAAGCGAGTGATTTTGTAAACGGTCACATTTTATATGTTGACGGCGGAATCCTGGCAACAATAGGAAAACCTTCAAACGAAGAATAATTCTCAAAATATATTTTAAAAAGACATGAGCGCGAATCAGACATTCATACACGATAATTTTCTGTTAGAAAATAAATATGCTGAAGAGTTGTATCACAATTACTCTAAAAACCAGCCAATTATTGATTATCATAATCACCTAAATCCGCAGTTTATTGCCGAAGACAAGATTTTTGATAACATTACAAATGTATGGATTAATGGAGATCACTATAAATGGCGCGCCATGCGTACATTAGGAATCAACGAGCAGTTTGTAACCGGAAATGGTTCAGATAAAGATAAGTTCTTAAACTGGGCAAAAACAGTTCCGTACACAATGCGTAATCCTTTGTACCATTGGACACATTTAGAATTAGCGCGCTATTTTGATATTTATGATCTGCTGAATGAAAAAAATGCAGAGAAAATCTATATCGAAACAACTGAGAAAATAAATTCTCAGGCTTACAGCACACAAAACCTTCTTAAAAAAGTAAACGCTGAATTAGTTTGTACTACCGAAGATCCAATTGACAGTTTAGAGTTTCACCAAAAACTGGCAAAAAATCCAATTGGAACTAAAATGAGTACGGCTTTCAGACCTGATAAAGCCATCTTAATTGCTAATGATGGTTATAATGCATATCTGGACACATTAGGGGATGTGTCCGGAGTTGCAATTAATACTTATGCTGATTTACAAACTGCATTAAGAAACAGAATTGAATTTTTTAATGCAAATGGCTGTAAATTAAGTGACCACGGTTTAGATCAGATTTATTTTGAAGAATTTACAGAATCTGAAATAAATTCAATTTTCAAAAAGAAAAGAGAAAACAGAATTCTGTCTTCAGAAGAAGCTTTAAAATTCCAAAGTGCTGTTCTATTGTTTTTATCTGAAACTTATCATGAATTTGGATGGGTACAGCAGTTTCATTTAGGTGCTTTGCGTAACAACAATGCACGTATGCACAGAATTTTAGGTCCTGATACAGGATGGGATTCTATTGGAGATTATCCGCAGGCACAAAAATTATCAAGCTTTTTAAATGCATTGGATAGCAAAGATAAATTGTCTAAAACTATTATTTATAATCTAAATCCGGCTGATAACGAGGTTATGGCAACAATGATTGGAAATTTCAACGACGGAAGCGTTCGCGGAAAAGTACAATTTGGTTCTGGATGGTGGTTTTTAGATCAAAAAGACGGAATGACAAAGCAGTTAAATGCGCTTTCAAATATGGGATTAATCAGCTGTTTTGTTGGAATGCTGACAGATTCAAGAAGTTTCTTATCGTTCCCAAGACACGAATATTTCAGACGTATTTTATGTAATCTTTTAGGAGATGAAATCAAACGCGGAGAACTTCCAAACGATATGGAATGGATTGGAAAATTAGTTGCCGACATTTCATACAACAACGCAAAAGAATATTTTAAATTTTAATTAAAGCTTAACCGCAATCCCGATAGCTATCGGGAGCAAAGATTACGCAAGGAACGCAAAGTTTTTAAAATCCTTTTAATCATTGTAATCTGTGGCAAAAAAATATAATATGAGTAGAGTAGTTGCATTTGGAGAAATTATGCTGCGTTTATCGACAGAAAGATATTTACGCTTTTCGCAATCTACAGCATTTGGTGCTACATACGGAGGTGGAGAATTTAATGTGTGTGTTTCTTTAGCTAATTATGGTGTAAATGCCGAATTTGTTACAAGATTACCCGAAAATGAAATTGGTTCATCAGCATTAAAAGAAATGCGAAAAATGAATGTCGAAACCAAAAACATAGTTTACGGAGGAGATCGTTTAGGAATCTATTTTCTGGAAACCGGAGCAGGAACACGCGGAAGTAATGTAGTTTACGATCGTGCACACAGTGCAATGGCCACTATTGAAAAAGGCCAGATAAACTGGGAAAAAGTTTTAGAAGGAGCAGAGTGGTTCCACTGGAGCGGAATAACTCCGGCAATTTCTCAAACCGCAGCAGAAGCTTGTTTAGAAGCTATTAAAACAGCTCATAAACTAGGAATCAAAATTTCCTGCGACTTAAATTACAGATCAAAATTGTGGCAGTATGGCAAAACGCCAAGCGAAGTTATGCCGGAAATGCTAAAATATTGCAATGTTATTTTAGGAGACATTGATACGGCTTATTTCATGTTAGGAATTCCAAAGGAAAATCCTAATTATCAGGATCAGGAATCGCTTCCGGTTTTATACTCAAAGTTGTTTGAATTAATTCCGAATTTAAAAATTGCAGCAACAACGCTTCGTTATTCTGTAAGTGCATCGCACCAAAGAATTGGCGGTGTTTTATTTGACGGAAAAACAATTTATCAGGCTGCTGTAAAGGAAGTTACACCAGTTGTAGACCGAGTAGGAAGCGGTGACGCTTTTATGGGCGGATTGATTTACGGATTGTTAGAATATCAAAATAATAACCAGAGAGCATTAGATTTTGCAGTGGCAGCTTGCTGTTTAAAACACACAATTGCCGGCGATTACAATTTGGTTACTTTAAAAGAAGTTGAAAATATGATTGATGGTGATGGATCTGCATTAGTATCAAGATAATTAATTAGAGATATGGCAAAATATTCAAGAATAGAGGTTGCGAAGACAATGAAGGATAACGGAATGGTGCCGTTGTTTTTTCATTCGGATATTGAATTAAGTAAAAAAGTTTTAAAAGCTTGTTACGATGGAGGTTCCAGATTGATGGAATTTACAAGCAGAGGTGACTTTGCACATGAAGTTTTTGGAGCTTTAAATAAATACGCTTTAGCAGAATTACCGGGAATGATCTTGGGTGTTGGTTCTATTACAGATGTTGCTGCGGCTTCATTGTATATGAGTTTAGGAGCTAATTTTATCGTAACTCCGGTATTTAGAGAAGATATTGCAATTGCCTGTAATCGTAGAAAAGTATTATGGTCGCCAGGCTGCGGAACACTTACTGAAATTGCAAGAGCAGAAGAATTAGGCTGTGAAATTGTAAAATTATTTCCGGCGGATACTTACGGTCCAGAATTTATCAAAGCCATAAAAGGGCCATCTCCGTGGACAAGTATTATGCCTACTGGAGGTGTTTATCCAACAGTTGAAAGTTTAAGTTCATGGCTAAACGCAGGAGCAACTTGTGTTGGTTTAGGATCACAATTGATTTCAAAAGATATATTAGACAATAAAGATTTCGATGGTTTGACAGCTAAGGTTAAACAAGTTCTTGACATTATAAAAGATATTAGAAAATAAATAAGGAGTAATCATGCCAATCCTTATTTATGCGTTTTTTTTAGATTTTAGAGATTGTAATTGAGCATTACGCTTGAAAAATAAATCTTGTCACTCCTCACAGCAAGATCTATTTTAATTACGAGTGTAATGTTTCATTTACAATGTATTAAAATGTCAATAAGGTATTAAGTGGTTATTTAAAACACTTTAAAGCAAAAATTAAAATGGAAAAAATTAACAGATCAAATTCAGAGTTTTCAAACAGGCTTCCAATTAAAATAGTTCAATTTGGAGAAGGTAATTTTTTGAGAGCTTTTGTAGAATACGCTATTCAGAAATTAAACCAAAATGCTGATTTTAATGCCGGAATCGCTGTTGTTCAGCCTATTGATAAAGGGTTGGTGAATATGATCAATGCACAGGATGGTTTGTACACTTTGTTTATGAAAGGTGTAAAAAAAGGCGAGGAAATTCAGGAAAAAGAATTGATAACCAACATTGTAAAAGCAGTTGATCCTTATGCTTCTTTCAACGAATATTTATCTTTGGCAAAAGAAGAAGAATTAGCTTTTATTATATCAAACACAACAGAAGCAGGTATCGAATATATTGCTTCGGACTTGCCTACAATGCAGCCTCCTATATCTTTCCCGGCAAAATTAACCGTACTTTTGTATGAAAGATTTAAACATTTTAATGGTGCAGCTGATAAAGGATTAACAATCATTCCTTGTGAGTTAATTAATTATAATTCAGATACTTTAAAAGAAGTTATTTTAAAATATTGTACAGACTGGAAATTAGGTCAGGATTTTGTTTCCTGGCTTTTAAACAGCTGTTCATTCCACAATACATTAGTTGACAGAATCGTTCCGGGTTATCCAAAAGATCAAATCGAAGAATACAACAGTCAGTTAGCGTATAAAGATGATTTGATTGTAAGTGCAGAAAGTTTCTTTTTATGGGTTATTGAAGGTGATGATGAATTGAAAGCAAAACTTCCGTTTGAAAAAACAGATTTAGATGTAAAAATTGTTGAAGATATGCAGCCTTACAGAACACGTAAGGTGAGAATTTTAAATGGAGCGCACACTGCAATGGTGCCGTTTTCATTACTTTACGGGAACGAAACTGTAAAAGAAACCGTTGATAATGCTTTTACAGGAGAATTCATTAATAAAGCTGTTTTTGAGGAAATCAACGAAACCTTAAACATGGATAAACAAGAATTGGCAAGTTTCTCTGAAGAAATTTTAGACCGTTTTAGAAATCCGTTTATCAAGCACTTATTATCATCAATTGCTTTAAATTCAATTTCGAAATTTAAAGTTCGTGTTTTACCAAGTTTAACAGGATATGTAGATATTCACAAAACACTTCCGGTTCATTTAACTTTTGCATTTGCCGCTTTAATTCGTTTCTACAAAGGAACCTGGAACGGACAAAGTTTACCAGTAAATGATAGTGAAGATATCGTTTCGTTTTTTGATGGTTTATGGAAATCAGATGATTATGAAAAAATAGCGAGATTGACTTTGCAAAACAAAAGTTTTTGGGATGAAGATTTAACTGAAATTTCAGGCTTAACAAAAGCGATTACAATTGCCTTAGAAGAAATTGATACAAATGGAATTGAAGCTGGTTTTGCCAGGTTTCAGGAAAGAATAAAATAAAAGAAAAGCAAAAAAAACAAAAAGCAAAAAGAATAAGGATTATGGCAGCGCAGAAAAAATTGATAAAAGTTCACCCAACCGACAATGTTGCGGTTGCTTTGGTGAACCTTACAGCTGGCGAAGTAATTGATTTTGAAGGAGAATCAGTTACGGTTGAGACAGATGTGAAAATGAAACATAAGATTGCAATGGTTCCTTTTAATGTAGGGGACAGGATCATTATGTACGGAGTTTTAGTAGGGAAAGCTAGTGCAAGAATCGAAAGAGGAGGATTGCTTTCTACTGAAAATGTAAAACACGAAAGTGATAAAGTTACTGGTAAAACAGAAACAATTGGATGGACTGCTCCAAATGTTGATAAATGGAAAGACAGAACCTGGCAGGGTTATCACAGAGAAGACGGACAAGTTGGTACTGAAAATGTTTGGTTATTCTTCCCGTTAGTATTTTGTGAAAACAGAAACATCGAAATCTTAAAAGATATTTTTGAGAAAGAATTGATGAAACCTAAAGAAAACGATTATCAATTATTGTTACGTTCTTTAGTAAAATCAGAAACTGGCGGTGCAGGAAATCAGGAAGCTTCAAATGATGCTAACTTATTCAACAATATTGAGGTAAAATTCATCACGCACCAAGGCGGCTGCGGCGGAATTCGTCAGGATTCTCATAGTCTCGCTAAACTTTTGGCTGGTTATGTAAACAATCCAAACGTTGCCGGAGCAACTGTTTTGAGTTTAGGATGTCAAAATCTTCAGATTCAAATCTTCAAAGATGCTCTTGATGCTATAAATCCAGACAGTAAAAAACCGGTTTTAATTTACGATCAGCAAGCTATCGGAACAATTGAAACGATGTTGAGCAGTGTGGTAAAAGATACTTTTGAAGCGATTAAAAAAGCAAACGAAATAAAAAGAGAACCAGCTCCATTATCGAAACTAAGAATAGGTTTAGAGTGCGGTGGATCTGACGGATTCTCTGGAATTTCTGCAAACCCAACTTTAGGTGTAACTTCAGATTTACTGGCTGCTTTAGGCGGAACTACCATTCTTTCTGAATTCCCTGAATTATGCGGAGTAGAGCAGGAATTAGTAAACAGATGTGTTGAAGACGAAGGCGGAAAACGTTTCTTAGACTTAATGCAATGGTATGAAAAAACAGTTGTTGATGCTGGTTCAGGATTTGATATGAACCCTTCTCCGGGTAACATCAAAGACGGTTTAATTACCGATGCCATGAAATCTGCAGGAGCGGCTAAAAAAGGTGGAACTTCACCAATTACAGGAGTTTTTGATTACGGAGAATATATCACGAAACCAGGTTTAACGTTGCTTTGTACACCAGGAAATGACGTGGAATGTACAACAGCAATGGTAGGTTCCGGAGCAAACATGGTATTGTTTACTACAGGTTTAGGGACGCCGACAGGAAATCCAATCGCTCCGGTTGTTAAGATTTCTTCTAATACACAATTAGCAAACAAAATGTCGGATATTATCGATATTGACACCGGAGGAATCATAACCGGAGAAAAATCAATCGATGAAATGGCAGATGAAATGTTAGAGTTTATTATTGATGTTGCCAGCGGAACAATCAAAACCAAAGCAGCATTATTAAACCAAAACGACTTCATCCCTTGGAAAAGAGGAGTATCGCTTTAGTTTTTAGTTACAAAGGTACAGAGATACAAAGTGACAAAGGTTTATATGTAGAGACGCACAGCAGTGCGTCTTTTTTTTATTTTTTAACCATATAAGTTATATAAGTAAATTTAAGTTTGATTCTTAAATATAGCAATAAAAAAGCAGCTCCATAAAGAGCTGCTTTTTTATTCTAAGTATATTCTAAAATGAACTTATATAACTTATATGGTTTAAAAAAAAACTAAAAGGTGCTTCTTGAAGATGATTTGCGAATGTGTAATTCGGGTGCGAGAACTACCTTTTTTTCGATTTTGATGGTTTCTGTTTTGTCGACTTGTTCCAAGAAAACGCGCGCGGACATTTTTCCCATTTCAAGCGGAGACTGATCTACAGAAGTAATTGATAATTCCATGAATTTAGTGAACGGTTCGTTACTGAAACCAGCCACACAAAACTCCTTAGGAATACTGATATTTCGTTCTTTCAATTCCTGAATGGCGCCTAATGCAGCAAAATCACTCGCAGAAAATATAGCATCCGGTGGCGTTTCTAATTGCAAAAGTTTATCAACCGCTTCTTTTCCGGCTTCTACGGCACTTTTTGTATAAATAACATATTCTTCCTTAAAATCAATTCCGTGATCCAGCAAAGCTTGTTTGTAACCTAAAAACCTGTTTTTAAAGATTTCCAGCGACTGATCTCCAGAGAAATGTGCAATTATTCTACAACCTTCATTAATTAAATGTTTGGTCGTTAAATAACCGCCTCTAAAATCGTTTATGGTTACAGAGCTTACGCCTTCAATATGTTTGCTTCTGTCGAAAAAAATCAGCGGCACATTCTTTTGAAGTACATACTGAAATGCAGCATCATTTTCATCGGTTACATCAGTTACAGACATTAAAATTCCGTCAACCTGAGCATCAATTAAAGTATATAAGTTTTCGTTTTCTCTTTTTTTGCTTTCATGCGTCTGGCAAATAATTACCTGATAACCATGAGGGTGCAGTTCTTCTTCAATTCCCCTGATCACAGAGGCAAAAAAGTTACTGTCTATACGCGGTACAATCACGCCAATATTGTTACTTCGGCCGCTTTTTAATGCTAAAGCAAGTTTGTTTTGCTTGTAGTTCATTGAGGCAGCGGTTTTAATAACCAACTCACGAGTGCTTTCTTTTATCTTCGGGTTGTTATTCAACGCTCTGGAAACAGTAGCTGCAGTGATATTTAATTTTTCGGCAATATCATAAATGGTTACTTTTTCGCTCATTAAAAAGGGTTTTTACAAGTTAAATTCTTAGACAAAAATACATTTTTTTTAGATAACCTAATATTTAATGTTATCGATTACCGTAACGAATTACTACAACGTTTTTTATTTTACAATGATAATAAATTACAATAATTTTTGCATTAAATGTAATTATAATTCTTAATAAAAATTAAAAATACAATAAATTTCTAAATAAATTTGGTTGGATGGAACATATTTTCTACTTTCGTGTAATCGATTACATGATTATTCATGATTTTTCAATGTTTACCTGAAATTCTACAAAAATGATTATAAACAAGGTTATAGCGTATAAATCAATTGTTTTTGCCAGTATAATGGTTGTTTTGACTATATCCTGTGCTAAAAAAGTTGCGAGTGCCTCTGAATCTGATCCGTGGAAAAATATGGAATTAACTATAAAAAGTCTTCCTCAAACAAAATTTCAGGATAAAACCTATAATATAAACGATTTTGGTGCTGTTGCAGATGGCAAAACTTTAAACACTTTGGCATTTGAAAAAGCCATTAAAACCTGTGCAGAAAATGGCGGCGGAAAAGTGCTGGTTCCAAATGGAAAATACTTAACCGGAGCGATTCATTTAGAAAGCAATGTAAACCTGCATTTAGAAGATCATGCCGAAATTCTTTTCAGCTTAAATCCAAAAGATTATCCAATCGTTCATACTTCGTGGGAAGGAACAGAAGTAATGAACTATTCTCCGCTTATTTATGCTAAAAATAAAACCAATGTTGCCGTTACCGGAAAGGGTACTTTAAACGGTCAGGCAGACAGCACCAACTGGTGGATTTGGTCTGGCGGAAAAGGATACGGCTGGAAAAAAGGAATTCCATCTCAAAATGATCCAACAAATCGTGAGGTTTTAGTTGATATGGCTGAGAAAAATATTCCAGTTTCAGAAAGAATTTTTGGAGAAGGAAGATATTTACGTCCCAACTTTATTGAGTTTTTTGAATGCAATACTGTTTTGGTAAAAGACATAACGGTTATCAATTCACCTTTTTGGATTCTGCATCCCATAAAAACCAACAACATTGTTATCGACGGCGTAACGGTAAACAGCCACGGACCAAACAATGATGGCTGCGATCCTGAATATTCTCAAAATGTAATAATCAAAAACTGCACTTTTAATACGGGCGACGACTGCATCGCTATAAAAGCCGGACGCGACGCAGACGGACGAAGAGTAGCGATTCCGAGTAAAAATATCATTGTTCAAAACTGTAAAATGATCGACGGTCATGGCGGAGTTGTAATAGGAAGCGAAATTTCTGCAGGAGTAAATAATGTCTTTGTTGAGAATTGTGTAATGGACAGTCCAAACTTAGATCGTGCCATTCGCATCAAAACCAATTCAAAAAGAGGTGGCGTAATTGAAAATATTTTTGTTAGAAACCTTGAAGTAGGAACAGTAAAAGAATGCGTTTTGCTCGTAACCATGTTTTATAACGTGTACGGCTCGCAAACCGGAAATTTTATACCAACAGTACGAAATATAAACCTCGAAAATGTTACAGTAAAAAACAGCGGAAAATTTGGCATTTTGGCAGAAGGTTATCCAGAATCCCCAGTAGAAAATATTACGCTGAAAAATGTAAAAATCGAAAAAGCTGACTCAGTTTATTCATTAAAAAACGTGAAGAATATCAATTTTATAAACACTTATATAAATGGAAAAAAAGTAAACAAATAAAAACTAGTAACTATAACATTTAACCAAACCACGAAACCACTTATGAAAATTAAACAACCATTAAAGAAAAAAACAAAATACAATCTCGTATTTTTATTTTTCCTGAATTTCCTGCTGTGCAATACGATAAACGCACAGTCTACAACAATAGAAGGGAAAATTACAGATGCAACAGGATTATCGCTGCCAGGCGTTAATATCCAGGAAAAAGGAACTAAAAACGGAACTTCGACAGATTTTGAAGGAAGTTTTAAAATAAACGTAACCAATAATAAAGCTGTTTTAATAATAAGCTATTTAGGTTTTCAAACACAGGAAGTAAGCGTAGCCGGAAAAACAACAATTAATGTAAGTCTTGCAGAACAGTCAAATTCATTAAACGAAGTTGTAGTTGTTGGGTACGGTTCTGTAAAGAAAACAGATCTTACAGGATCAGTAAGTACCATCAGCGCGGCAACGATTACAGAACGAAATACAACAAGTGCGCTTGAAGCCATTCAGGGAAGTACACCCGGAGTTACGATTTCGTCAACTTCAGGACGTTCAGGTGACGGATTTAAAGTGGTTATTAGAGGAAATAACTCTTTAGTCGGATCGTCTCCTTTATATGTTGTAGACGGAGTTCCGGTTGATAATATTGACTTTTTGAATCCACAGGATATTGCCAGAATGGACGTTTTAAAAGATGCTTCTTCTGCAGCAATTTACGGTTCAAGAGGAGCCAGCGGTGTTATCATTGTTACAACAAAAAGCGGTGCCAACGTAAAATCAGGAATCAATGTAACTTTTGATTCTTCTTACGGAACAAAAACAGCGGCAAGATTACCAAAAATGATGAGCGGTGAAGAATGGTGGAAATTTCACCAGGTTGCTTATATGAGCGCAACTCCGGCAACGCAGACTCCTGCGCAGCTTGCAGCGTTAGCAGGAAATCAAAGTCCATTATTAGTTTCAAGAGCCAACAACGGTTACAATTTTGACTGGGCCGATGCGGTTCTAAAAACAGGAATGACACAAAATAATTACTTAAATGTTACAGGCCGTTCAGATTCTGGTTTGAGCTACAATTTAGGATTCGGAATTCAAAGTGATGAAGGTCTTATCGATAACGACGGAACTGATAAATATTCTTTTAAACTAGGATTAAATCATAAAATAAACGACAAATTTACAACGGGTGCAAACGTTACAATTGCCCGTGTTGACACGCAGTTAGGAAGTGATTTAGCGATGCAGGACGCTTTTAGACTTAGTCCGTTAATGTCGCCTTGGGCAGTTGATGCCGCTGGAAATGAAAGAGTAGGAACTTTATTTTTTCTTCCGGGAAAACTAACTTATCCTGATGGTTCGTGGGCAATTAATAAAACCAGTGCGGTAAATCCGTTAATGGAAATTGCTAATTCTTCGCAGACAGAAAAAACTTGGCAGACTGTTGGAAATGTTTTCTTTCAATACCAAGCTTTAAAATGGCTTTCGTTTAAAACCACTTTTTCTGCCGGAATCGAAAATACCGTTACAAGCGCAGCTTATGGTGCACAGTCAAATGCCGGAGTTACCTTAAACGGAAAAAACTCGGCATCTATAAAAAACTTCAATAACTTCAATTATACTTGGGACAATCAAATTGATTTGAAACATACTTTTGCCGAAGTTCATGATTTTAGTGTTTTATTATTACAGAGTTTGTATTCAAATGTTGATGAAACTTCGTATTTGTATTCTAACAATCAGCCATTTGATACTGGATCAAACAATATGGGATCTGGAGTTCAGACCAGTTATAATATTAGTTCAGGATATCAAAAAAATACATTAAGTTCTTATGCTGTTCGTTTAAACTATACGTTTAAAGATAAATATTTATTGACTGCTTCTTCAAGATGGGACGGTTCATCTGTTTTATCAGAAGGCAATAAATGGCAAAGTTTCCCTTCTGTAGCTTTAGGATGGAAAATCAGCAAGGAATCTTTCTTAGCAAACAGTAATGTAATTTCAGACTTAAAACTTCGTGCGAGTTTAGGTTATACAGGAAACGACAACGTAGCGCCTTACACTTCTCAGGCTTTATTAAATCAGCAGACTTTTTATGCAAACGGAGCAAATGTAGTTTCGGGCTGGCAGTCAGAAAATTTGGCGAATCAGGATTTAACATGGGAAAAAACACGAGAATTAAACTTTGGTCTTGATTTCGGTTTCTTAAAAAACAGAATTTCAGGAAGTGTTGATGTTTATGACAGATTATCAGATAAATTAATTTACAAACAGCAATTGCCTGCAGAAAGCGGCTGGAAAAATACTTTTGCCAACGTTGGTTCTGTAAGTAATAAAGGTGTCGAGGTTTTATTAACTACAAAGAACATTAAAAGCGAAAATGTAAATTGGGAAACGACTTTTACTTTTACTAAAAACGTAAACAAATTAGAGTCAATTTACAATCAGGATAAAGTTAGTGATATCGGAAATAAATTAATTCTGGGTTCAGAACTAAACCCAAATTACAACTACGTTTATGATGGTGTTTGGCAGGAAAGCGAAGCGGCTCGTGCAGCATCTTACGGACAAGCTCCGGGGCAGGCGAGACCAAAAGATTTGAATGGCGACGGTAAATTTAATCAGGATGACAGAACGGTAATTGGAAACGCAAATCCGGATTGGCAGGGAAGTTTATATTCTAAACTGACAGTTGGTAATTTTGATTTCAATTTTTCAGTTTTGACAAGTCAGGGACAAACCGTTCTAAGTACATTTCACCAAAACTTTGCCGATGTAAGCGACAGAGGACGTCAAAAACTGGCGATGGATTATTTTATTCCAACAAACGGTGCAGGTATCGAAGCGAATGCTAATAACACAAACCCAAGACCGGGACCGGTTGCAACGGGTGCAGGAGCTTACTGGACTTCTTTATTTGGGTACTACAGAGATGTTTCTTATGTAAAAATCAAAAATATATCTTTAGGTTATACACTAAATTCAGAATTATTGAAAAGACTTAAAATCAGTAATTTGAGAATTTATGTAAATGTTTTAGATCCATTTGTATTTACAGATTTTGATGGATATGATCCAGAATGGGCCGCTTCTCCTTTTGGGGTAAACCGTCCGGCATCTGTAACAACGCAATTGGGATTAAGTGTTAAATTTTAATAAAGATATCAAATGAAAAAAATAATAATAATATTAGGAATTGCTGCCTTGTCTTTAAACTCATGCAGCAATTATATAGAAGAAGAAAGTCTTTCGAATGTTCCTGCCGATGCTACTTATAAAACCGCAGCGGGATATCAGTTACTGATCAATACAAATTATGCATGGCTTAAAAGTATTTACGGAGGAAATCCGTGGTTATTTGAAGCCGGAACCGATATGTACGCCGAAGGAAGAACGCCGGAACCAGCAGGTTTAAGCCAGTATGCACTTTTAATACCTTCTTCAGACAACGTTGCAGATTTGTATACGCCTTGTTATCAATTGATTCAATCTGTAAATAAAGCCGTTTATTATTCGGCGATAACAGAACAAACGGCTAATTTCAACACTTTAGTTGGTGAAGCTAAATTTTTGAGAGCGCAAGCTTATTTCTTGTTGGTTCAGACTTATGGCGGTGTTCCAATCGTAAATGAAAATATTACAACGCCAGTTTTATCTTTCCACAGAAATACGGCTGAGGAAGTATATACACAGATCATTTCAGATTTAGATACAGCTTTGGCAAGCGTAGGAACGAACTCGTACAGCACAACCGGAAAAGTAAACAAAAGAGCGGTAAACGATTTATTGGCAAAAGTATATTTAACGAGAGGATATGAAACGTTTGGCAAAGCCGATGATTTTGCAAAAGCAGCAGCTTATGCCGATGCAGCAATTGGCGGACAAACTTTAGCGCTTGCTTTCGACCAGTTATTTAAACCCGGAAACGATTTAAATGCCGAAACTATTTTCTCTGTACAATACGATAAAGCTTCAACAAGCACAGACCCAACAAAATTGGGTAACAATCAGTTTTATTATTTCAGTTCGTATTTAGGCGGAGCAGAAACGGGCGCGCCATTAAGAAGTTATAATTTATGTCCAACAGATTACGCTTTGGGTCTTTATGAAAAAGGAGATAAAAGATGGGAAGGAACTTTTATGACAGAAATCTTAGAAGGTCCTGAAACTACAAACGGTGTTACAAAAAACGTGTTGTATTATCCATATTACAGAAGCACAAATCCGACTTCATTAAAAGTGAGACATTTTTACGAGCCAAAATGGTTTACACCAGCAGACAGAACAGCTTGGGAAACAGCAAATGCAGCTAGAAAATCGGCAACGTTTGTATACCATCCCTGGGGCGAATATTCTGCGGCGCATACTTTAATTAAAAACTTAGACTGCTATACAATTCCGGTTAAGAAATTTGACGATCCAGATCCTACAACGCCTTCAAGTACAGGGCCAGTAAGTACAAGAGATATTATTGTTTCAAGATTGGGAGAAACCTATTTAATCGCTGCCGAAGCCTATTTAAAAGCAGGACAGCCGGGAACTGGTTTAGACCGTTTAAACGAAGTGAGAAGAAGAGCCGGAGTTGCAAATGCGACAGCGGCAGAATTCAACATCGATTATATTTTAGATGAAAGAGGTAGAGAACTTTTAGGAGAATATAAGCGTTGGTTTGACTTAAAACGTACGGGAACATTAGTTGCAAGAGCATCGGCTCATAATTATAAAATTAAGGCCGCAAATTTTGTTGGTGTTGGCGGACAACTTAAAATTTTAAGACCAATTCCGCAAGTGGCATTGGATTTAAACCAGAATAAAGATTTTCCTCAGAATCCTGGTTATTAGTAATTTGTTAGTTTTTTGAGACTATTAGTTTTTTTGAAGAAGTTAAGGAGGAGTTCGACCCAAGTGTCGGACTCCTTTCTGACTAAAAAGTAAAAAGGATTGTAATGCGAAAAATAATATTGATTTTATTCATGCTGTCTTGTGCAATAAACGCGCAGCAGACTTACGCTGTTGACACCTCGTACACGGTAAAAAGCACGTATGCTAAATTGATAAAAAAATATCCGTCAATTACAATTCCGGTTTTAGAAAATCATAAGAGTCTGATTCAAATTAAGGATATAATTTACTTTAAAGAGAACGAAAGAACCTTGCATTTTGATGCTTTTGTATATAACACAAAAAAGCAAAATCCTGCCGTTATTATGATTCATGGCGGAGGCTGGAGATCTGGAGATAAAATTCAGATGAACGCTTTGGCAGAAGAAATTTCATCTTACGGTTATTCCTGTTTTACAATTGAATACAGATTGTCGCTTGAGGCAAAATATCCTTACGGAGTTTATGATGTAAAAAATGCGATTAAATTTATAAAAGATAACGCAGCGAAATTCAAAGTAGATCTAGACAAAATTGCGGTTTTAGGCTGTTCTTCGGGCGGACAAATGGCAGCTTTGATTGGTACAACAAATGAAAATCCAACTTTTGAAGATGCTTCAAATCAAAGTAAATCATCATCAAAAGTAAATGCAATTATTGATATAGACGGCGTTTTGGCATTCAGGCATCCGGAATCTTCAGAAGGAGAAATGGCATCGTTTTGGCTTGGAGGTTCTTATGAGGAAAAACCGGAAAATTGGAAAAATGCATCGGCTTTAAGCCATACTGATAAAAACACGCCGCCAGCATTGTTTATAAACAGCAGTATTGACAGGTTTCATGCCGGGAGAGATGATATGATAAAAATTTTAAACCAGTATAAAATTTACAATGAAGTTCAAACACTAGAAAACTCACCGCATTCTTTTTGGTTTTTTGAACCCTGGTTTTCTAAAACAGCCAATTTTACAGTCCAATTTCTAAATAAGATATTCAAATAATTTACCATAAAATGAAAACAAAAATTACAGCCGCAGCTTTATTCTTAATTGGTTTTACATCAGTTAATGCTCAAAAATATGATATTAAAACGGCTAAAACGTATGCTGAAATTTCGGCAAAAACAGACGGACATTGGGAAGGACGCAAATACATTGGCGGAACGACTTTTAATAATGTAGACAGATTAAAACTGGCACCGGAACATACAGATCATTCTTTTGATATTCGTTACGAAGGTCCGGGATGGGAAAATAACAGAATTGGTTACCGTTTATACTTAGACTGGAGAAATGCGATTGATATTTTTGGAAAGAAAACGCCAGCTATAATTTTACCAAAAGTCGGGCAGGATAATTTTGATTCGTATCATGAAATGAGCGATTGGGGAGCTGATATTCTAAAAGCCGGAAAAGCAATCGGAATTGGTTCTATCGATCGTTATTTAAACAATGAAAAACTGCATTTCCGTGAAGTAGATTCTACGATTGCAACAGTTGTAAATAAAGACAACGAATCGGGCGTGAAAGTGAATTATTATGGATGGAAGACAGCATCTGATAAAATTGATTTTACTTCTACTTTAACTATAAAGCCAGATCAATTATATACAAAACATACGATTCAGGCCTCCAAAGAAATTAAAGGAATCTGTACGGGAATTGTAAAACAAAAGAATACGGAATTGCTTAAAAAAGAAAGTAAAAACAAAAAATGGGCTTATATAGCCACATATGGCATACAGTCTTTGGTTCCGGATAAATTAGGACTGGGTATTTTTTATGAAGTCAACACAATCGAAAATATCGCCGATACGGATTTAGATTATTTATTGGTTTTTAAACCAACAACAAAAGCAAATTCTTTTTATCTTTTAGGTGCCTGGGAACAAGAACAAAACGGAATAAAATCACAGGAAGATTTCGTTAAATATTTAGATGCACAATTAGAGGTTTTAAATAAAAAAGGGAAGATGTAAGTTATTTTTTGCCACAGATTTAAAGGATTAAAAAAGATTAAAAAATCTGCTGATCTGCAAAATCTGCGTGAAAAATATTTAACACATAGAAACATAGAATTTATGATGTTTTAAAAGAGTATAAAAAGAAGCTCGCTTCTAACACATAGCGTACTATGTTTGTTAATGCAAGTGAAACGCCTTTTATCAAGTACTAAAAGCTATGTTTCTATGTGTTTAAATTAATCTGCGTGAAATGCATTTAACACATAGTTAATTAAAAACAAGCAAAGAATAATCCATTTAATCTGTGAAATCTGTGGCAAAAAAAATATATAAATTATGAAGTATAAAAAAGCATCCGTACTATTATTTCTGCTTCTCCATGTTTTTGTAATTGCGCAAAACAATCCCGAAAATGTGCTTCCGGATAACTTAAAATGGTCTGAGAGAACTGCAATTTCTATTTTGGATAAATATCCCGAAGCATGGAAATTAGATGGGAATGACAGTCCGAAATGGGATTATAAAATGGGTTTTGTATTGTCTGGTTTTGAGAAATTATATCAGGAAACAGGTGATAAAAAATATCTCGATTATATCAAAAACTATGTTGACGGTATGATTGACAGTGACGGAAATCTTAAAAAATACGAAACTAAAGAATACAACATTGATTGTTTGAATCCGGGGAAACTGCTGTTCAATTTATATGATGTAACAAAGGATTCGCGCTATTTTGAAATTATTGGAAAATTGAGAAATCAATTAGAAAATCAGCCAAGAACGGCGAGCGGAGGATTTTGGCACAAACAGATTTATCCGAATCAAATGTGGATTGACGGCTTGTATATGGCTGAACCTTTTTATACCCAATTTACGGTGAAATATGAAAAAGGAAGAAGTTTAGATGATATTGCAAAACAATTTGAATTAGTTCACGATCATATGATCGATAAAAAAAGCGGACTGGTTTATCAGGCTTGGGACGAAAGCAAGGAAATTGCCTGGGCAGACAAACAAACCGGAACTTCGCCAACAGTTTGGGGACGCGGAATTGGCTGGTATATGACAGCGCTCGTAGAAACGCTGGATTATTTTCCAAAATCTCATCCAAAATATAAAGTTCTGGTTCAGTATTTAAATGAAATTGCAGCGGCTGTAGATCAATACAAAAGCGATACAGGATTATGGTACCAAGTAGCAGATAAAACACAGTTATATGCCAATTATACAGAACCATCTGGTTCAGGAATGATCATTTATGCTTTTGCAAAAGGAGCACGCAAAGGATATTTGTCTTCCAGTTATAAAAAAACAGCAAAGAAATCATTTGACAGTTTTGTAAAAGAGTTTGTTAAGGTTGATAAAAAAGGAGAAGTAAATATTCTGAATGTATCGGCAAATGTAGGTTTAGGAGGAAAACCATTTAGAGACGGTACAAATGATTATTATCTTATTGCCAAAACAAAAGAGAATGGTGCGATCGGTTTGGGAGCATTTTTAATGGCTTCAATTGAATTAGAAAAATAATAGAATTAAAATATATTTTGAAATGAAAAATACTAAGAAACAAAGTTTTATGTCGGTTTTATTAGTTTGCGCTATTGCTTTAACAGGCTGTAAAGCGATTTCGCAAGAACCTGCAAAAAAAGAAATTGTGATTTCTAAAGACCTGAAATGGTCAGATAAAATGGCTTTAACCTTAATGAAACGTCATCCTGAAAGTTATATGCTTGACGATTCTAAAAAACCAAAATGGGATTATGTTCATGCCTTAGTTTTGCATTCGATAGAAGAATTGTACAAGAAAAATCCAGATCCGCGCTACAAAGCTTATGTAAGAGGTTATGTTGATGAATTGGTTCAGGAAGACGGAAGTATTAAAACTTACGAATTTGATAAATACAACATTGATTTAGTTGTTCCGGGACGTTTGCTTTTTGATATTTATGCAGAATCAAAACAGCATAAATATTTAAAAGCAATGCAATTGGTTCGCAAGCAATTAGCAGAACAGCCTCGTACAGCAAGCGGCGGTTTTTGGCACAAACAAATTTATCCAAACCAAATGTGGTTAGACGGTTTGTATATGGGAGAACCATTTTACGCACAATACACAGCAACGTTTGAAAACGGAAAAAGCTTTGACGATATCGCAAAACAATTTGAGTTGATTCAGCTTCATGCTACAGATCCAAAAACTGGATTGTTATACCACGGCTGGGACGAAAGCAAAGCAATGCCTTGGGCAAATAAAAAAACAGGAAATTCTCCAAACTTTTGGTCAAGAGCTTTAGGCTGGTACGTAATGGCTCTAGTTGATGTTCTGGATTATATGCCAAAAGACCATCCAAAAAGAGCAGAGTTAATTAAGTATTTGAATAATGCTTCGGCAGCTTTGGCTAAATATCAGGATAAATCCGGATTGTGGTATCAGGTTACAGATAAAGGTGGAGAAAAAGGAAATTATTTAGAAGCCTCAGGATCAGCAATGTTTACTTATGCTTTTGCAAAAGGAGCAAATAAAGGATATTTACCTGCAAAATATAAAAAACTGGCCAACAAAGCTTTTGATGGACTGACTAAAATCTTAATCAAAAAAGTTGACGAAGACGGCGGTATTACCTTAACAAACTGCTGTCAGGTTGCGGGTTTAGGTGGAACTCCGTATCGTGATGGTTCTTATGAATATTACGTAAATGAAAAGAAAAAAGACAATGACCCTAAAGCGACCGGGCCTTTTATTTTGGCTGCTTTGGAGTTAAACAGATAGAGGTTAATTGTTAATTGTTAATTGTGAGTTATGAATTTTGAATTATAAGTTAAGAGTGAACGCACGCTTTGTCTTGCTGAGCGAAGTCGAAGCACCGCAAAGAAACTCCAATTGCAAATCACGATAGAAACCCGACAGGTTTTTAAAACTTGTCGGGTTTAAAGCACATAGTTTGTCATTTCGAGGGACGAGAAATCGCACTCGTTTATCGACACAGATTGTCAACATACTTTGTAGAGTTTCTAGTGCGATTTCTCGTTCCTCGAAATGACAAAAAAACAAAACAATACAAAAATGAAAAATATAAAAATCATTTTCCTTTTCCTTTCCTTTTTCTCTTTGGAGAAAAATTCGGCACAAGTCTGGACACCGGATAATGGGAACGGAACGTATACCAATCCTATCATTCATGCTGATTATTCAGATCCTGATGTTGTTAGGGTTGGAGATGATTTTTATATGACAGCATCATCTTTTAACTGTATTCCCGGGCTGCCGATTCTGCATTCTAAGGATTTGGTAAACTGGAAAATTTTAAGTTATGCATTGCCAAAACAGCCGCCTTTTGAAACTTACGATAAAGTACAGCATGGAAATGGAGTTTGGGCACCAAGTATTACTTTTCATAACAACGAATTTTATATTTATTATCCAGATCCTGATTTTGGGATTTACATGATAAAAGCTAAAAAGGCTGAAGGGCCTTGGTCAGAACCACTTTTGGTAAAAGCCGGAAAAGGATTGATTGATCCGAGTCCGCTTTGGGATGACGATGGAAAAGTATATTTAGCACATGCCTTTGCCGGAAGCCGTGCGCAGATTAAAAGTTTATTGGTAGTCTGCACCATGAATGCAGAAGGAACAATTGCTAATAATGATGAGGTTATGGTGATTGACGGACATGAAAGCGAAGGCACAATTGAAGGTCCAAAATTCTACAAACGAAACAATTACTATTACATTTTTGCTCCGGCAGGCGGCGTTCCTACTGGCTGGCAGACTATTTTAAGATCTAAAAATGTTTTTGGGCCTTATGAAAAGAAAAAAGTTTTAGAACAGGGATCAACCCAAATAAACGGCCCGCATCAGGGCGCGTGGGTGCAGACACAAACGGGTGAAGATTGGTTTATTCATTTTCAGGATAAAGGCGCTTACGGAAGAATTGTGCATTTGCAGCCTATGAAATGGGAAAACGACTGGCCGGTTATGGGACAGGATTTTGATAAAAACGGAATAGGCGAACCAGTTAAAACATTTAAAAAGCCAAATGTTGGCAAAAAATATCCAATTGAAAATCCGGCAGCTTCAGATGAACTTAATGAACCAAAATTAGGTTTACAATGGCAGTGGCAGGCAAATTCGCAGATTAATTGGGGATTTCCTACTAGTATGGGATATCTGAATTTATTTTGCGTAACAACAATCAAGGATAATAAAATATTTGATGCACCGAATTTGCTTCTTCAAAAGTTTCCTGCCGAAGAATTTTCGGCTACAGCCAAAATAACTTTCAATACCAGATTAAACGGCGAATCGACCGGACTAATTATCATGGGATTAGATTATAGTTATTTATGTTTTAAAAATGTAGAAGGAAAATTATATCTAAACCAAAAAACAGGAACTTTCAATAAAACGGTTTCAGAAACAGAAACAAAACCTATTTTGATTGCTAACAATACTGTTTATTTAAAAGTTAAAATTAAGAAAGGCGGAGTGTGTAGTTTCTTTTACAGTTTAGACGATAAAAACTATCAATCAATAGGAACTGATTTTATTTCGAAAGAAGGAAAATGGATTGGAGCGAAAGTCGGGCTTTTTGCTTTAGGCGAAAAAATAACAAACGATTCTGGAAATGCTGCCGTTGATTGGTTTAGAATAACGAAATAAAAATGATCAAAAACTAAAAGAATAAAATGATTCCACTAAAAAAAATAGTACTGCTTTTTATTGTTGGTTTTAGTTTCGCAGTAAATGCGCAAAATACTTATAAAAACTGGCCGGATATTATTCGCAAAAGTGATGCGTCCTGGTTTGGTACAGAAGAAGCGAAAAAGATTGCCGAAAATGTTTTGCTTTATCAAAGAGATATTGGAGGCTGGCCAAAGAACATTCAAATGCAGAATGAGCTGACTCCATCGCAGAAAAAAGAATTACTTGAAATAAAGAAAACCACAAAAGAAACCACGACAGACAATGGAGCAACGACTCAGGAAATGCTTTTTTTGTCTAAAATGTATGCGCAGGTTAAAGACGAACGCTATAAAGAATCCTTTTTAAAAGGTTTAAATTATTTGTTAGAAGCGCAATATGCAAACGGCGGCTGGCCTCAGTTTTATCCCTTAAAAAAAGGATATTACACCCATATAACATATAATGACGATTCGATGGTTCGCATTTTAAATGTGATGAAAGAAGTTGCTGAAGAAACTGATTTTTACAGCATTAAACCCTCAAAAGAAATCGTTGCCAAAACAAAAACAGCTTTTGATAAAGGTATTGACTGCATTATTAAAACACAATACAAACAAAACGGAGTTTTAACGGCTTGGTGCGCGCAGCATGATGAGGTTACATTACTTCCGGCAAAGGCAAGAGCGTATGAACTTCCTTCGCTTAGCGGAAAAGAATCGGCTAAAATTGTTTTGCTTTTAATGTCCATTCAAAAACCTTCACCAGAAATAATTACTGCTGTAAAAAGTGCCAATATCTGGTTTGAAAAAACAAAAATTACCAATCTGGAAGAAAAATGTGTTTTAAATGACGCCGGAAAAATTATCGATAAAAAAATGATTCCGGTTCAAAATGCTTCACCAATCTGGGCGAGATTTATGGAGTTGGACAATAACGAACCTTTCTTTAGTGATCGTGACGGAATCAAAAAGAAATCACTGGATGAAATAGGGGCAGAACGAAGAAATGGTTACGCCTGGTACACAGACGAGCCAAAAGAAGTTTTGAAAAAATACGATTCCTGGGCAGTTAAAAATGGTGTAAAAGTTTCGGAAACAGCATCAGAGAAAAAAAAAGCTAACTTCTTAACGGTTGCTCAGGATGGCTCTGGTGACTTTACCAAAATACAAGATGCTATTTATGCAAGTCCGTCATTTCCTTATGAAAAAGTGACTATTTTTATAAAAAACGGAACCTATAAAGAAAAGCTTAGAATCCCGGAATGGAACAACAATTTGATTTTATTGGGAGAAAGCAAAGAAAACACCATTATTACTTTTGATGACAATTTTTCGAAGATCAATTTAGGACGCAACAGCACCTTTTATACTTCAACTGTTTTAGTGGAAGGAGATGATTTTTCGGCATCAAATTTAACGATTCAAAATGCTTCTGGAGATAAAGGTCAGGCAATTGCATTATCAGTGGTAAGCAATCGGGCTAAAATTTCAAATTGTATTATTTTGGGAAATCAGGATACTCTTTATTTATCAGGAAAAAATGCCAAACAATATTTTAAAGACTGTTATATTGAAGGAACAACCGATTTTATTTTTGGAGGTGCAACAGCATTGTTTGAAAACTGTGTCATTCACAGCATTAAAAGTTCCTACGTAACAGCCGCTTCAACTCCAGAAGGAACAGCGTACGGCTTTGTTTTTAAAAATTGTAAACTAACGGCAGAACCTTCTGCCAATGCCGTTTATTTAGGAAGGCCGTGGCGAATTTATGCCAAAACCGTTTATATAAACTGCGAATTAGGAAAACATATAAAACCCGAAGGCTGGGAAAACTGGTCAAAACCAGATGCAGAAAAAAACACCTTTTATGCCGAATACAATAACAGCGGAGAAGGATTTCAACCAGCGAAAAGAGTATCATGGTCACATCAGCTTACAAAATCAGAAGCAGATCAATATTCGATAGAAAATATTTTAAAAGATACAACGATACCTTGGTATCTTAGTTACTAAGTTTCTAAGATGCTAAGACTCTAAGTTTTGTTTGACTCCAGAATCTTAGCATCTCAGTATCTCAGAAACTTTGCATCTCAGCACCTTAGAACCTAAAAAAATGAAATATCTTATCCTCATATTAATCAGCTTTAGCTCATTTGCTCAGAACAATGATTTTCCAACGGCAAAAGTTGATTCTATTGTAAACAGAATCCAGCTTCCGGTTTTTCCTGCTTATCAGGTAAATATTTTAAAATTAGGTGCAAAAGGAGATTCAATTACAAATAACAAAGCTGTTTTTGATAAAGCGATGGCATTGTGCAAAAAGAATAATGGCGGAACTATTATTGTGCCAAAAGGCATTTATAAAATAAACGGACCAATTCATTTTGTAAGCAATGTAAACCTGAAAATAGAAAAAGGAGCAAAGATTAAATTTAGTGACAACCCGCAGGAATACCTTCCAATGGTTTTAACAAGCTGGGAAGGAACTATGCTATATAATTACAGTCCGCTTATATATGCTAATGAATGTACCAATATTGCCATAACAGGTGAAGGAACAATTGATGGAGAAGGAGGAAAAGTGTGGAAAAGTTTTAAAGCAAAAGAAGGTTCAGGCAAGGATTTAAGCCGTGAAATGAACCATAATAATGTTCCGCTGAAAGACAGAAAATTTGGCGAAGGCTATTTCCTGCGTCCGCAGATGATCCAATTTTTGAATTCTAAAAATATTTTAGTCGAAAATGTGAGAATCGAAAATTCGCCGTTTTGGTGTCTGCATCTTTTAAAATCGCAAAGTATAACTATTCGCGGTATCAGTTATAAATCTTTAAATCACAATAACGACGGAATCGATCCAGAATATGCCAAAGATGTTTTAATAGAAAATGTAACTTTTAATAACGGTGACGATAACGTTGCTATAAAAGCAGGCAGAGATCACGAAGGTAGAGCCAATACAGCGACTCCAAGTGAAAATATAATCATTAGAAACTGTAATTTTAAAGGACTTCATGGCGTAGTAATTGGCAGCGAAATGTCGGCCGGAGTTCAAAATGTTTTTGTAGAGAACTGCAAAACTATCGGATACTTAAAAAGAGGAATTTATTTAAAAACCAATGCCGATAGAGGTGGTTTTATTAAAAATATATTCGTTCGGAATATTCAGTTGGATCAGGTTGAAGATTGTATTTATATTACAGCCAATTATCACGGAGAAGGAAAAGGATTTCAATCGGATATATCGAATGTTTCATTCTCGAATATTACTTGTAATAAAGCATCAGAATCCGGAATTGTAATTCAGGGTTTTCCCGATAAAAAAATCAAAAACATCTCACTGAAAAATATTGAAATTAAAGAAGCAAAAAACGCCCTCTCCAACGAAAATGCCGAAAATGTTTTAATGACAGATGTTTTTATAGGACAAAGAGCGACAGTACCTACGGCGGTTTCGAAACCTTAATTTTTTAGGTTCAAAGGTGCAGAGGTTCAAAGGGACAAAGGTTTTTTCTGTAGAGGTGCGCAGAAGTGCGTTTATTTTAGGTACAAAGTTACAGAGGTTCAAAGGTACAAAGGTTTTTCTGTAGAGACGCACAGCAGTGCGTCTACGCAAAGAGCATCCGTAAAGACATGTCCTCCTGAGCGAAGTCGAAGGAACGCAAGTAGCTCCGCATTTCAAAATCTAAAATCTAAAATCTAAAATCTAAAATCTAAAATCTAAAATCTAAAATC
>NZ_JBMDIY010000029.1:0-81608 GCF_057808895.1 Flavobacterium sp. FG68 | reverse complement strand
TTTTTTTTGCAATAAACTGAAATATAAAAACATACGATAGAACGGTTATCGCGTCCCGATTGAAAATCGGGAAGGCCGCAGGTTCGAATCCTGCCACCCCGACAAAAGTCTTTTCATTTACTTGAGAAGACTTTTTTTTTGCAATAAACTGAAATATAAAATCAATAACATTATAGATTTCTAAAATTTATCTCATTTAAAACATAGCCCGTGGTTTCAACCACGGGAAACGTATTGTGATTATCAATGTGTCCCCACGGTTGAAACCGTGGGCTATATTAAAAACAAAACCTCTAAAGAAATATCTATCTCTAGAGGTTTCATTTTAAAATATGTATGTTTTACTTATTTTTCCATATTTATATAAGCAGGAAACGATTCCTTACTAGGCAAATTAAATTCTTCATCGAAAGGCTGCGTACCTTCACCATTATTGTATAATGCCACACGTTTTACACCAGTTGCTGTGCTTCCGCCAATACCATTAATAACATTTTGAATATTTCCCGGGCCGGCAAAACGAGTAATACACATTTTTTCAAGTTTCACATTTGGACTATTAGGCGCTTCAAAACCATTTTTCTTATTCACTTTGCCATCAGTTCCTGTAAAAACCGCATAAGAACCCATTCCTATACTATGATACTCTTTTACAGTATTGGCTATTTTAAATGCTGCATAACCATCAACTTTACCTCCTTGGCTACTCCAGCTTGCTTGATTTGGAGCATCGTATGGCGGCTCGTTTTGGAAGAAATAAGTTCTGCCGCGTTCTCCTAACCATAAAACTTCATATTCCTGAAAGTGTTCCGTAAACAGCGCATAAAGCGTAACATCATTACCAGTAACAATAAGTCCGTTTTTGCATCTGTCTCTTGTCCATCGCAAATCTCCACCTTTTTGCGAACCATGATCAGCACGCCATAACCAGAAATGGTCACCCACCACATTACTGCTGTTTATTTGCATAGCAGTATGTATCTGAATATTTTTTGACTGAACCCCGCCTACTCTACAAGTAATATCTGATAGTAAGATAGGATTTGCAGAATGATCTGCTTTTGCACCTTCTTCACCAATTCTAACCTGATAAGTTGTACTATTAAATGAATCTGTCAAAAGTCCGGCAATAATAATTCCGTCCTTGTCATCGGCATAAATACATCCCCAAGTATTTTTCTCAGTAGGTTCCAACGTTACCGAAGCTATACCAGCACCCAAAAGAATTGCATCTTTTCTATTTACCTGAATAGGCGCATTCAATGCATAATGACCTGGTGTAAAAAATATATTTTTACCTGCTTTTAACGCATTATTAATTTCTACATCGGTGTCACCTTCTTTAGCAACATACCAATCAATAAGTAAATCCTGAACTTTTCCCTTACCCATGTCTGTTGACGACCATGAAACTCCTACTCTATCTTTTTGCCATGCCGGAACAAATACTTTGTATTCGCCATCATTATCAATAAAAAGAAAAGGTTTTTCTCTTATAATAGGTGTAATAGGAATTGGAGAATTGGTATCATCAGCTTGCGGAGGATTAACACAGCCTTGCCAAACCATATTATACGAGCCTCCCATAGCTCCCGAACCGGAAGGAAAAATAGCATTTCTGGTGTACCATTGCTGCTGTCCGCCCCAGTTTGGTCTGTTTGATGTATAATGAGTATCGGCAATAAAACCACCACTTCCCCAAAAATTGGTATTCCCAATATCTGAAATATATTTCGAAGTATTTTCAATCAGCATTCTTCGTGCACTGGTGGATTGAGAAACTGTCCATGCAAAATCTCGCATTACTTCTACATTTTCTACAGAACGCCAAAATGTACAGGTAGCATTTGCTCCGCCAGAAAGGTGAGGTCTTGTAAAAATAGAACCCAATTTAACATCTGATGGCACTTTGCCCAAACCTCCAATATGAGAGTAGAATCCTAATTCTATTGAATTGGCTTCTGCCGATGATGCAGATCCCGACCCGCCTGAATCGTAAGTTTGTCCATCAACATTTGCTTTTAAATAATATGCCTGACGTTTTGTTGTCCATTCACCATTTGCTCCGCCCAGATCAATAGCACTAAATTGCGAATTAATATCAATTCGTGCCGTTTCTGCTTTTTCATATTTTCTATCGTAGAAATACATATTACTTCCAAAAATTTGGTTCTCCAGCGAAACCATGATTGTTATATCGTTACGAGTTATTTTATAATAGTTCTCGTATTTATTTTTATTTGGTTTATTATCTGTAAAGGTCAATTTAGAAGTTGAGCTCACAGAAACAAAATTGGATGCCAAACGACTTCCTCCTCTTGTGATCACATAATTTCCCGAAGAGCCAAATGCCGGCCAAGATAATGTTATGCTATGTTTTTTCTTATTGTAAACAATTTTGCCTTCTATCTTATTTTCCTGTTTTTTTTCATCAGATGAATTAGACGTTGCAAAACTGCATAGAATCAGCATAAACGCAAATGCAGTAAATACTGAGGTTAACTTTTTAATCATAAAAATTGTTTTTGGTTTAATAGTTTTTTAGGGATTCTAAAATAGTCATAATCTTTAACCTGTATCTTTCAATTTTCTTATCAAAAACTATACAACGGCGCCAAATATGCCTTTTAATAACATAAATAAACCGTATACGATATTCTCATTTTTCCATAATAGATTTTTTTTGCGCCCAATAGAAATTAGAAAATGAAAATAATAATACTCTATATTGCTCTAGCTTTTTCTGCAACGGTTACAGCACAAGAAAATTCAACTGATACAGATCCCGGCACTGAAAACGATCAGTATATCTTATATAAAGAAAATGCTCACGCTTCTTATTATCATGATAAATTTAACGGAAGAAAAACAGCAAGCGGTGCAAGATTCAACAATGATGATTTGACTGCTGCGCATAAAAAACTTCCTTTTGGTACAAAACTTAGGGTAACAAACGAAAAAAATAACAAATGCGTTATAGTAGTAGTTACAGACAGAGGGCCTTTTATTAAAGGAAGAGAAATTGACTTAAGCAAAAGAGCTTTTATGAACATTGCTTCAAATATAAAGAGCGGCTTAGTTTATGTAAAAATTGAGATTATAAAATAAAAAACCTGTTCATTATTTTTTATTATTAATATTTTAGAAAAGAAAAAACAGAATGAGATCATTTCTACAAAGTAAATTTTAAATTCGTTCACTTTTACTGCAAAACAACTTTCATCATGACCAAAATCTGGTCTGTAATTCTGCTCAAAACTTAAATTAATTTCTGCCGAACACGCACGAAACAACGATTAAGCGAAGTTTCACAAATGTTAACAAAATAGATTTTCAAAAACCATAAATAATTGTATTTTTACGGTTCAAAATTCAGAAAATAAATGGGCAAAATCATTGCGATTGCTAATCAAAAAGGAGGCGTTGGAAAAACTACAACATCTGTAAATCTTGCAGCCTCATTAGGTGTTTTAGAGAAAAAAGTATTATTGATCGATGCTGATCCTCAGGCTAATGCTACATCTGGCCTTGGAATTGACGTAGAATCTGTTGAACTTGGAACTTACCAAATTCTTGAACATACAATAACACCAAAAGAAGCTATTTTAAAATGTTCAGCTCCAAATGTTGACGTGATCCCTGCTCACATTGACCTTGTTGCTATCGAAATCGAATTGGTTGACAAAGAAAATCGTGAGTATATGCTTAAAAAAGCATTAGAAGAAGCAAAAGAAGAATATGATTTTATCATTATCGACTGTGCGCCTTCATTAGGTTTATTAACCTTGAATGCTTTAACAGCTGCCGACTCAGTAGTAATTCCAATTCAATGTGAGTATTTTGCACTTGAAGGATTAGGAAAATTATTGAACACAATTAAAAGTATTCAAAAAATTCACAACCCTGATCTAGACATCGAAGGATTATTACTTACAATGTATGATTCAAGATTACGTTTATCTAATCAAGTAGTTGAAGAAGTTCAAAAACACTTTAACGATATGGTTTTTGACACCGTTATTCAGCGAAATGTTAAATTAAGTGAGGCACCAAGTTTTGGAGAAAGTATCATTAATTATGATGCTACAAGTAAAGGTGCGGTTAATTACATTAATTTAGCTCAAGAAATTATAAAGAAAAACAGTAAATAGTTTTTATGACAAAAGCAATTAAAAAACAAGCCTTAGGAAGAGGATTATCAGCGTTATTAAAAGATCCGGAAAACGACATTACATCAGTAGAAGACAAAAATGCTGATAAGGTTGTTGGAAATATTATTGAGCTTGAAATAAGTGCTATCGAAATAAATCCGTTTCAGCCTAGAAGCAATTTTAATGAAGAATCATTACGCGAATTAGCTACTTCTATTAAAGAACTTGGTGTAATTCAGCCTATTACTGTTCGAAAATTAGATTTTAATAAATACCAGTTAATTTCTGGAGAACGTCGTTTACGTGCTTCAACTTTAGTTGGTTTAACTCATGTTCCGGCATATATTCGTATTGCTAATGACAATGAGTCCCTTGTTATGGCATTGGTTGAAAACATTCAGCGTCATGACTTAGACCCAATCGAGATCGCACTTTCTTACCAGCGTTTAATTGACGAAATTCAATTAACACAAGAGCAAATGAGCGAGCGCGTTGGAAAAAAACGTTCTACGATTGCCAATTATTTACGTCTTTTAAAACTGGATCCAATTATTCAAACTGGTATTCGCGATGGTTTCATTAGTATGGGACACGGTCGTGCTATCATTAATATTGAAGATTTAGACGTTCAGACTGATATTTACCAAAAAATCGTAAGTCAAAATTTATCTGTTCGTGAAACTGAAGCCTTAGTTAAAAATTATCACGAAGGTCAGCAACCAAAAGCAGAAGGAAAACCTAAAGCTGAATCTTCGTTTGTGGTTAGAGAAACACAAAAAAATACTTTCAATGATTATTTTGGTTCGAAAGTTGATATAAAAGTCGCTGGTAACGGAAAAGGAAAAATCACAATTCCTTTTAATTCTGAAGCCGACTTTAATCGAATTATAAAATTAATAAACGGATAGTGAATAAAATTGTCCCCATAAGTCTATTGTTCTTTCTCATAGGAACCGTTTCTCTTTTTGCCCAGGTAAAAAAAGACACGGTTTTAGTCGTTAAAGACACAACTGCATTAATAGAAATAGATCCGCTTACACCTGCAAAAGCAGCTTTTTATTCGGCTATTTTACCTGGTTTGGGTCAGGCATACAATAAAAAATACTGGAAAGTTCCGCTTGTTTACGGAGCAATTGGTACAAGTTTATACTTTTATATTGATAACAATAAAAAATATCATGATTATCGTGATGCCTACAAACGAAGACTAGAAGGCTATAATGATGATAAATATCAATTTCTTGACGAAAGCAGACTTATTGCCGGTCAGAAATTTTATCAGCGAAACAGAGATTTATCTGCCTTATTTGTTGTTGGTTTTTATGTTTTAAATATTATCGATGCTAATGTTGATGCGGCTTTGATTCAATTTAACGTAAACGAAAGACTATCACTTCGTCCAGAAATTTATCCCGCCGATGTAACATTTAAACCAAACGTCGGACTAACTTTTAATTATCGTTTTTAAATAGCTTCTTCTATTTAAAACTTACAAATAACACACAAAATGAAAATTGCGCTTTTAGGATACGGAAAAATGGGTAAAGTAATCGAACGAATTGCTTTAGAAAGAGGTCATGAAATTGTTTTAAAGAAAGACGAATTCAATACATACGACGGACTTTCGACTGCAGATGTTGCGATTGACTTTAGCGTTCCGTCAGCGGCAGTCGACAATATTTCTGCATCTTTTAATGCTAATGTTCCTGTAGTTTCCGGAACAACAGGATGGCTGGAACATTACGATGAAATGATTGCTCTTTGCAACGAGAAAAAAGGAGGTTTTATCTCCAGTTCAAATTTCAGTTTGGGAGTAAATATTTTCTTTGGTTTAAATGAATATTTAGCCAAAATCATGAATCAATTTGATTCTTATAAAGTTACGATGGAAGAAATTCACCACATTCACAAATTGGATGCTCCAAGCGGAACTGCGATTTCTTTAGCACAAGGCGTTATTCAAAACAGTGACTATTCTAACTGGACTTTAGACGAAGCAAAAAAAGGTGAAATTCATATTGAAGCTAAAAGAATTGGAGAAGTTCCGGGTACACATACCGTAAACTACGATTCGGCTATTGACAGCATTGAAATCAAACATACTGCTCATAATCGTGAAGGTTTTGCCCTTGGCGCTGTTATCGCTGCAGAATGGCTTGCCGGAAAACAGGGGATTTTCACTATGAAAGATGTATTAAACTTACAATAAATTGATAAAAATTCTGGATTAAACAAATATTCAATCCCGAATTTGAAACTTAAAATACTATATTATGACTCTTTACTCTTGGTTCGTATTTTTCTTAGCTGTTCAAATTATTCATTTCGTTGGTACTTGGAAATTGTATCAGGCAGCAGGGAGAAAAAGCTGGGAAGCGGCAATTCCGGTATATAATTCAATTGTTTTAATGAAAATTATCAGCCGACCAACCTGGTGGACATTATTACTTTTCATTCCAATTATTAACTTGATTATGTTTCCGGTTATTTGGGTTGAAACACTTAGAACCTTTGGTAAAAAATCAACTTTAGATACTATTTTAGGGATTTTCACTCTTGGCTTTTATATCTACTATGTAAATTACACACAGAAATTAGAATACAACGCTGACAGAAAATTAACTCCTGAAAACAAAACAGCAGATACGGTAAGTTCTTTGCTTTTTGCAATAATCGTTGCAACTTTAGTACATACTTATGTTATCCAGCCTTATACAATCCCAACTTCTTCCTTAGAGAAATCATTATTAATTGGAGATTTCTTATTTGTAAGTAAAGTAAATTATGGCCCTAGAGTTCCTATGACAACTGTTGCATTACCAATGGTCCATGACTCTATTCCATTAACAAAAAGAAAATCATATTTAAGCTGGCCGCAACTGCCATATTTCAGACTTCCTGCTTTTGAACAAATAAAAAGAAATGACATTGTAGTATTCAACTGGCCGGTTGATACGGTACATTATTTTTATGAACCAAAAGGAAGACCGGGCGTTATTAAGCCAATCGATAAGAAATCAAATTATGTAAAAAGATGTGTTGGTATTCCTGGCGACAGTTTATCAATTAAAGACGGATTTGTTTTCATTAACGGAAAAAAACTTATTTTACCGGAAAGAGCAAAACCTCAATATTCTTATTCTGTAGCTTTAGATGGAAAAACATCTATTGATTTTGAATCTTTATTTAAAGAATTAGACATTACAGATCCTGCAGGTTTTAGAACTGAAAAAAGGGATACGCTTTATTTTAGAGCTTTAACCGAAGCAAGTGCTGAACGTTTGAAAAATACTCCGGGCGTTACTGCTGTAAAAAGAGAAATTGACAAAGGAAATGACAATGCGATTTTCCCACATATCAACAAATGGAATCAGGATAATTTTGGTCCAATTTATATTCCTGAAGCTGGTAAAACAGTTGCTTTAACCAATACATCACTTCCGTTTTATAAAGAAATCATCACTAATTATGAAGGAAATACTTTAGAATTAAGTGGTTCTAAATTTATCATAAACGGTAAAGAAACTAACACTTATACCTTCAAACAAAATTATTATTGGATGATGGGAGACAATCGTCACAACTCTGAAGATAGTCGTTATTGGGGTTACGTTCCGGAAAATCACATCGTAGGAAAACCGGTTTTCATCTGGATGAGCTGGGATACTAACGGAAAAGGTATCAACAAAATTCGCTGGAGCAGAGTTTTCACTACTGTTGACGGCGAAGGACAACCGCAGTCGTATTTCAAATATTTCCTAATTATTCTTGCACTATACTTTGTTGGAGAATTCTTCTGGAGAAAAAGAAAACAGAATAAAGCATAAAAAATAAAAAATGTTATTTTTGTTTCAGGTTTCAGGTTTCAGGTTCTTTGCGAACGTGAAACTTGAAACCTGAAACTTTTAAAACAAAAATCAAATGAATTCCTTATTACTTCCTACATATTTTCCATCCATTAGCCATTTTGCAGTTATGGCTCAATCTGAGAATATAACTTTTGAAATGGAAGATAATTTTCAAAAGCAGACCAATAGGAACAGAACTTATATCTATAGTCCGAACGGAATTCAATTATTAAACATTCCTGTTAAGCATTCTAAATCTGCACATCAGAAAACAAAAGATGTTTTGATTGAAAACGAATTTGACTGGCAGAAACAGCATTTTAAATCCTTAGAAGCCGCTTATAGAAGTTCGCCATTCTTTGAGTATTTTGAAGACGATATCGTGCCTATTTTCGAAAAGAAACATACTTTCCTGATGGATTTAAACATGGAAGTTTTTGATATCGTTACAAAATGTCTTCGAATGAAAATAGAATTTGGCAAAACGGCTGAATATTTTCATGAAGTAGAAAATATTTCTGACTTCAGATATTTGGCAAACGGAAAAAAAGATCAAAATTCATTTGAAAAATACACTCAGGTTTTTGATGACAAACATGGTTTTATCAACAATTTAAGTGTTTTAGATTTACTTTTTAACGAAGGAAAATTTGCAATGGATTATTTAAAAACTCAGAAAATAATCTAAAATTGATCAATCGAAAGTCTGGTCATTATTGGGTAATGATCGGAATTTTCAAAATCAGAAAAGCTTTCAAACTGCTTTACTTTCATTTTAGTATCGGTGAAAATATAATCGATTCGGGCTGGATAATACTTAAATTTATAAGTAGCTCCAAAGCCTTCTCCTGCTTCTTCAAAAGCATCTTTAAGTTTTCCCTTAATATTTCGGTAAACGTATGAAAACGGACTGTTATTCATGTCTCCGCAAATAATAATTGGGTATTTGCATTTTTTTATATGCTCCTTAAAAATTTCAGCCTGCTCCTGCTGCTGCGTAAAACCTTTACTGATTCGGGCGTAAATACGCTGTGATTTCTGTTGGTTTACCTTATCAATGTCATCAGAAATCTCACTTACGTCAGGAGAAATTTTAATGGACTGCAGGTGCATATTATAAACACGAATAATATCTTTCCCGCGTTTAATATCAGCATAAACTACATTATTATCTGATTTAGGAAAAATGATGTTTCCTTCGTCAATAATAGGAAATTTAGAAAAAATGGCCTGACCTGTCTTAACCTGATTTCCTTCAATAAAAATATAGCGGTGCGGATACACTTTTAAATCTAAATGCGCCGAATTTGAATATTCCTGAACACACAAAATATCAGGATCTTTTTCATCGATAAATGTTTTTATATTTTCTGGAATATCATCGCGATCCAGCCATTTAAAAACATTAAAAAGACGCACATTATAACTCATTACAGAGAAATCCCTTTCGTCCTTCACATATTCTTTAGCAGAGAATTTATAGAATTTGCTGATAAAGGTAATTCCGGTAAGCAAAACCAAACCAGATAAAATAAGGCGTTTTTTGAACTGAATTGCCCAATATAAAAAGAAGAGTCCATTTGCTACAAAAAAGGCTGGCATGAACAAAGTAAGCACCGATAACAGCGGAAAGCTCTTAGGTGCTAAAAACGGCAAAATATAGACACTAAATGTGAGCACAGTCAGTACTATATTCAAAAAGAACATTATTTTATTAAACCACGAAAGGTTTTTCATATTTTCTTGCTAAGGATTATTTTCCTGCTTTAAATAAAAACTCTTTTTCTTCTTTTGTCAGACAATCGTATCCCGACTGGCTGATTTTATCTAAAATCTCATCAATTTGCTGCTGTGTTTTGTCTTTTGTAACAATTCTTGATGTAGCTTTTTCTGTAGGTTTTTTGTAATTTTTATGAACTTTTGTAAATGGGGTCGTTGGGGATTTTCTAAAAAGATTAGCAAAGAAATCTAATATTCTAGAAACAATAATACTTAAATCTGTTCCGTTTTGAAGCAGTTTAATAAAGATAAAACCAAAAAATGCTCCGGCTAAATGCGAAATATGTCCGCCCATATTTTCAAGGCGCAGCTGCATTAAATCTAAAAGTAAGATTACACCTGTAATATGCCAGAGTTTGACATTTCCAAAAAGAAATAACCTAACATTCATTAAAGGCTGATAAGTTGTTGCAGCAACTAAAATTGCCATAATAGCGGCCGATGCGCCAACTATTGAAGCAGAAGTTCCTAAAACATAAAAACTCAAGGCAAATACAATTCCTGAAAAAATTGCGCCTAAAATATATAATCCTAAGTATTGTTTTTGAGTAAAGAAGGTCAGGAATAAATTGCTTGCAAAGTTTAAAACCATCATATTAAATAACAAATGCAAAAATCCGAAATGAAAAAATGCATACGTTAAAAATGTCCAGGGCTTAAACACGAAAACCTGAGGATCTGATGATAATGCAAGCCAGTTTGGAAAAACAAACTGACCGGTAGAAAACTGATAGAAAAAAATTAGGGAAATAAGAAAACAAGCGATGTTCCAATAAATAACCTGCATCGCAATGCCGCCCAATTTATATTGAAGTTTTAAATCGTCAAGAATATTCATAAAGTCTTCTTTTGGTTTTTAAATTTAATCAATTAAAGTTAAAAATTAATTCCATCGATTGTTATTAAACTGGTTTTTTTTCCAGTACCACATAATCAAAAATCCAAACAAAGCTCCACCAATATGAGCATAATGAGCTATTCCTGAATCTATTCCCATAAAAGAACTTCCAAAAATCCCAAAAAAACCATCAAATAAAAGCATATAAATTGGTACAAAATATTTCGCCTTTATCGGAATAGGTATAAACAAAATTCCAAGTTCGGCATTAGGAAACATAAAAGTAAATGCTACCAGTAAACCGTAAATAGCACCAGATGCACCTACAACAGTTCCCAAATAGGCATTCGTGAAATGCTTAAATTCTGAAGCTGTCAAAATCTGCTCCCATCTTGTATCTATTCTTCCACTATTTAATAGATTAAGAATATCCGCTTTTTGATAACCATTTGCCAATAGAATATTTAAACTATCTTGATAAAAATAATAATTAACAGCAAAATTTACTAAAGCAGCTCCCAGTCCGCAAGAGATATAGAAAAACAAAAACTTCTTTGCTCCCCAAAAATGCTCTAATGTTGACCCAAATGAATACAATGCAAACATATTGAATGCAATATGAGCAAATCCGCCATGCATAAACATATGTGTTATAGGCTGCCAAACTTTAAATCCTGGGTTTTCCGGAAAAAAGAGGGCGAAATATTCGTAAGAAACTGGCACTAACTGAGCACCAATAAAAAATATAATATTAATAATTAGCAGTTGTTTAACTACTGGAGTCATGTTCATCATAAGGCAAACTTTTTATCTATATCTTCAACACGCATGGTAATGAAGGTTGGTTTTTGAAAAGGTGAAATATTAGGATCTTTGCAAGCAAACAGACCGTTTACTAAATTGTCTTGTTCTTTTTCAGTTAAATAAGATCCTGTCTTAACCGCTAAACTTTTTGCCATCGATTTGGCAATAGTATCATTTTGACTGTAACTGCTTGCCGGAATTCCGTCTTGCAAATCGCTTAGTAATTGTTCAATTACAAGAGAAACTTCACTTTCGGTAATGTTTACCGGAATACCCGAAATTACAATGTGATCTGTTTTGGCTTCTTCAAAAATAAATCCGGTTGTTTCTAACGAAGGTTTTAATTCTTCGATTAATTTCATTTCTGTAGAAGAATAAAATAAATCTAAAGGAAAAAGCAATTTCTGACTTGAAGCCTGATTCACAGTCATGTTCAACAAAAATTGTTCGTATAAAATACGTTGATGCGCGCGTTGCTGATCAACGATTATCATTCCTGATTTTATTGGCGAAACAATATATTTTTTATGAATTTGATATGTTTTTTGAGTTGCCTGTTCCACCTCATCATCATTAAATAAAGAAGATGTTACTTCTTCGTTTTCGAATGTAAAAGGCGAACTTTCGATACTTTCAGCATTTTCTACGTCTAATCCAACATACAAACTTTCCCAGCTTACTGTTGGTTCTACTCTTTTTGAGTAGCCAGAATAAGACGAAGATGAGTTTGAAGAGGAAGAAGATCCAGAGCTATAACCAGAACTTGATCCTGAACCCGCTTTTGCATAATGCTGATTGGTTTTATCATCTGTAAAAGGATTAAAAGTTCCATCAACCTGAATCGTTGGCACTTCTGCTTCTACATCTTTATAATGATAAGGCGTATCTAAATTTGAATCTCTGTCAAAATCTAAAACCGGAGCGACATTAAACTGCCCTAAACTATGTTTAATCGAAGCTCTTAAAATAGCATATAAGGCTTGTTCATCATCAAACTTAATTTCGGTTTTTGTGGGGTGAATGTTGATATCGATTGTATTTGGCGGCACTTGCAGGTATAAGAAATAACTTGGTTGAGAGCCATCTTTCAAAAGTCCGTCGTAAGCAGCCATAACTGCATGATGCAGATAACCGCTTTTAATGAAACGATCGTTTACAAAAAAGAATTGTTCTCCCCTGTTTTTCTTGGCAAATTCAGGTTTGCACACAAATCCCTGAACATTTATAATTTCTGTATCTTCATTTACAGGAACCAATTTTTCGTTGGTTTTACCAGACATAATTCCAACAATACGCTGGCGATATCCTGCTGCTGGAAGATTATACAATTCGCTTCCGTTATGATAAAAACTAAAATGAATATTTGGATGTGCCAAAGCTACACGCTGAAATTCATCCATTACATGGCGAAATTCAACTGTATCTGATTTTAAGAAATTACGACGTGCCGGAATATTAAAAAACAGGTTTTTAACGGCAAATGATGTTCCTTTTGGCAAAACAGCCACTTCCTGCGAAACAAATTTACTTCCTTCAATAACAATATGCGTTCCTAGTTCGTCTTGTTCTTGTTTCGTTTTCATTTCCATGTGCGCGATTGCCGCAATAGAAGCTAAGGCTTCGCCGCGAAAACCTTTGGTAGCAAGTGAAAATAAATCTTCGGCCTGACGAATTTTTGATGTAGCGTGACGTTCAAAACACAAACGTGCATCTGTAACGGTCATTCCTACTCCATTGTCAATAACCTGAACTAATGATTTGCCGGCGTCTTTTATAATCAATTTAATATCAGTTGCCTTTGCATCAACAGCATTTTCTAACAGCTCTTTTACGACTGAAGCGGGTCTTTGAACCACTTCTCCAGCAGCAATTTGGTTAGCAACGTGATCAGGAAGTAATTGAATAATACTCGACATTGAAAATTTTAGATTGTAGATTAACGATTTAAGATTTTTGATTTAAATCTAAACCAAGCAGCACAAATTTAGTGAATTTCTACTGGCTTTTTGAATATGTGAAATCATAAAAAAAACAAAAAACCTATACTATTGTGACACAGTATAGGTTTTAATATTTTTAAAACAAATGTGTTTATTCTGTAATATAAAAGTGATTTCCTAGTATATCTTTTAATCCCACTAAAACCAGCCAGACAAAAGTTACAAAAAGCAATATTCCATATCCGGGTTTTAGACGACCAAGAGTCATATAAACAAGAAAAAGAGCAAATATGAATGAGCTTATACCAACTATAAAGAGAAAAAATCTGTTAGAATCTTCTTCTCTAAATTCATTAATAGCAACTATTACGATACAAACTGCATAAACCAAAATAAACATACTTATTGGAGAATCTGAAGAATCTGGATAACGTTCTAATATATTAAAAGAACTCCAGAAAATAAAAACACTTAACAGAATTCTAGAAATTGCCCAAAAGACTCTTGTTTTACAGAAAAATTCATCCATAGATATTTATTCGTTCTCTATCTTTCTTGGAGAATCTTCTATCTGAAGCGCTCCAGAAGTTAATAAAGGCTGATTGAAAGCATGTGAAATAGAGGCCTGCTGGCGAATATATGCCATTTTTATAGCAGCAATTGCAGCTTCGGTTCCTTTGTTCCCGTGAGCGCCGCCGCTTCTGTCAATAGACTGCTGCATGTTATTATCTGTTAAAACACAAAAAATAACCGGAATATCAGTTTGAACATTCAAATCTTTAATTCCCTGCGTTACACCTTCACAAACAAAATCAAAGTGTTTTGTTTCTCCTTGAATTACACATCCAATTACGATTACTGCATCGACATTTTGTGTCTGAAGCATTTTTTTTGCACCATAAATAAGCTCAAAACTCCCTGGTACATTCCAGCGAATAATTTGCTGCGCAGGAACATCACAATCAACAAGTGCATCAAAAGCGCCATTGTAAAGTCCTTCTGTTATAACATCGTTCCACTCAGAAACAACAATCCCAAATCGAAAGTCTTTCGCATTTGGGATTGTGTTTTTATCGTATTCTGATAAATTTTTATTTTCGGTAGCCATCTTTTATATTTAAGATTTTAGAATTTTGATTTCAGATTGTAAAAATACAAATCTAAAATCTAAAATCTGAACTCTAGAAATTTTATTATTGCGCTAATCCAATCAAGGCATCAACAGCACCAGCTTCTGGAGTTGCATCGAAGTTGTCTTTAATATCGTTTAGATATTTTAAAGCGTCTTCTTTTTGACCTAAAGCGATAGCCGTTTTAGCAGCTTTTAGCAAGAAACGAGGTGTTGTAAAATCGTTTTTGTTAGCTTCAGCAGCTTTTACATAATAATCTAAAGCTTCTTTTTGATTGTTTTTTTGAGAGTAAGCGTCTCCAATTGCTCCTTTTGCTAAAGCGCTTAAGATTAAATCATCTGATTTAAATTCTCCTAAATACTTAATAGCATCGTCAAATTTACCCGTATTTAAATATGCCATACCAGCATAGTAATTTGCTAAATTTCCAGCGTCAGTTCCAGAATATTCGTCAGCGATTTTCACAAATCCAAATTTACCTTCAGATCCGTTTAATGCTAATTTATATAATGAATCACTTGCAACACCATCAACAGCTTTTTGAAAGTTCTGTTGTGCAACAAACATTTCGTTTGCAGCTTCGTCTTGTTTAGGATTTTCAATAAATTTTTGGTAAGCCAAATAACCAATAGTAGCAACTGCAATACCAGCAACTAAACCAATAATGATTTTTTGATTTTTAGCAACCCAATCCTCAGTTCTTGAAGCAGTTTCGTCTAATTTAGAAAAAACACCAGCTGTTGTGCTGTCTTTTTCGTCAATGATTACCTGTTGTTCTTCATTTACTTCTTTAACTTCCTTCTCTTTTGGTGCTTTATATCCTCTTTTATTGTAAGTAGCCATTTAAAATTAATTTAGTGAACGGCAAAAATAAAATTTTTCTTGAAACTGTGGCATAAAAAATCAAATTTATCACTATTTTAAAACAAATATTTTTAATAACGCTAACTCCTTTCGCATCAGCACCAAAATAAATCAACTTGAAACGTACCAAAAGTCCTTTATATCGATAATTTTCGATAATTTGCACCCTCAAATTTTTGATGATTTCAAATACCACTTTTTTGGGCTAAACTATTTTTTTGCCACTGATTTCAACGATTTACACAGATTAAAGAGTCTATGTAAAAAAATCTTTTTAATCATTTTATCCCGATAGCTATCGGGAGTGACAGAAAAAAGACAGCGAATTAATAGAAAAACATCAAATTTTACTTTTTATAGTTTCTTAAAAATGCATTTAAACAAAATTTCTTTATTCAATTATAAAAATTTCGCTGAAGCCAGTTTTGATTTCGACATCAAGATCAATTGTTTTGTTGGAAAAAACGGAATTGGAAAAACCAATGTTCTGGATGCCATTTATCATTTGGCTTACGGAAAAAGTTATTTTAATCCGCTGGCGGTTCAAAATATCAAACATGGAGAAGAATTTTTTGTTATTGATGCCGAATTAGAAAAAAACGACAGAACAGAACAAATTGTCTGCAGTTTAAAGAAAGGTCAAAAGAAGGTTTTAAAAAGAAACGGAAAGGCTTATGATAAATTCTCCGATCATATTGGTTTTATTCCGCTGGTAATTATTTCTCCGGCCGACCGAGATTTAATTGTAGAAGGAAGTGAAACACGCCGTAAATTTATGGACAGTGTTATTTCGCAGTTAGATTCGACTTATCTGCATCAGCTTATTCAATATCAAAAAGTCATTGTACAGCGAAATGCGCTTTTGAAATATTTTGCACTCAATCATACTTTCGACAATGATACCTTATCTATATATAACGAGCAGTTAAATGAATACGGAAAATCGATTTTTGAAAAGAGAAAGGATTTCCTGGAACAATTTATACCTATATTTAATATACATCATCAAACTATAACGGGTTCTGAAGAAACGGTTCAGCTGGTTTATGAAAGTCATTTGTTTGAAAAAGATTTATTGACCCTTTTACAGGAAAATATCAATAAAGACCGAGCTTTACATTATACAACTTCTGGAGTTCATAAAGATGATTTATCTTTTGAAATTGATTCTCATCCCATAAAAAAATTCGGCTCGCAGGGACAGCAAAAATCCTTTTTGATTGCGTTGAAACTGGCTCAGTTTGAGTTTCTAAAAAAGCAAAGCGGTGTAAAACCTATTTTACTTTTTGATGATATTTTTGATAAACTGGACGAAACCCGTGTTGCCAAAATTGTCGAAATGGTAAATAGTGAAACTTTTGGACAGCTTTTTATTTCAGATACACACCCGGAAAGAACCGAAGCGATTGTAAAATCGACGCATCAAACTTATAAGATATTTAATTTGTAAAGTTTTTTTGCCACTAATTACACGAATTTTCACGAATTAAAACTTTGTCAAAGTTGAGCGATAAGCAATTAAAAAATTAGTGTAAATTCGTGTAATTAGTGGCGAACTTAAAACAACTGCAATAAAAACACATAATATGCTTACGAAAGAATCATTGCAATTTTTAGACGATTTAAAAAAGAACAACAATAGAGATTGGTTTCAGGAAAATAAAAAGCGTTACGAAATCTTCAAAAAAGATTATCACCAGTTAGTGAGCGATTTTCTGGACGTAATGAAACCGCTTGATCCTTCGCTAGAATTATTGGAGGTTAAAAATTGTACTTTTAGAATTAACCGGGACATTCGTTTTTCTAAAGATAAATCCCCTTATAAAGCACATTTAGGTGTTTGGATGTCGGCTGGCGCAAAAGGCGCAAATCGTTCGGGATATTATGTTCATATTGAAAAAGGGGCTAGTTTTATAGCGGGCGGATTTTATTCACCTGAAGCGGAAGATTTGAAAAAAGTCCGCAAGGAAATTGCCTTTTTTTATGACGATTTAGAAGCTATTTTGGCGGATAAAAATTTTAAAAAAGAATTTGGAAGTTTAGATGTAAATGAAAATAATTCTCTTAAAGGTATGCCGAGAGGTTATGAAAAAGATCATCCGGCAATTGAATTTCTAAAACTGAAAAGTTTTACTGCGACTCAAAAATATGATATTTCTGAAGTGACTCAAAAAGATTTCGTTTCAAAAATGAGCAAAAAACTGATTGCTCTAAAACCTTTAAACGAATTCATAAATCGTGCTTTAGACACTGATGAATCTTAATTTTATCTGCCACAGATTTCACAGATTAAAGTGATTTTTTTCGCCACGAATTACACAAATTAGCACTAATTTAATTAGTGAAAATTCGTGTAATTCGTGGCAACTTCAATCGTGAATCATTTAATCCGTGAAATCTGTGGCAAAAAAAACTCATTTAATGAAAAGAAAAATACTTTTTCTTGGAGAATCGTATCGCGCCGATGCTATAACATGGATGAAAGGCCTGAAAGAATTTGGAAATTTTGAAATTATTACCTGGGAACTTCAAACTCCGAGTAATTCAAAACTTAACCGATTCAAACGTATTTTAGAATATTTCTTCGCTCCTGTTTCTATTCGAAAAATAATCAGAAAGGAAAAACCTGATATGGTTATTGCGGAAAGAACTACAAGTTACGGATTTCTTGCTGCTTTATCTGGTTCAAAAACTATTGCAATTGCACAACAAGGTCGAACTGATTTATGGCCGGAAGATTCTGTTTTATATCCATTTAAAAAGTTTATTCAGAAATATGCTTTTAAAAAAACGCATTTAATTCATGCTTGGGGACCAGTCATGACGATTTCTATGAAAGCAATTGGCGTTGACATGAACAAAGTTTTGGTTCTTCCGAAAGGGATTGATTTATCACTCTTTACACCTTCAACAAACCATTCCAATAAAATTGAAGCGATTGTAACCCGTTCGTTGCAACCGGAATACCGACATGATTCTATTTTAAAAGCATTTGGTATTTTGCATCAAAAAGGAATTGATTTTTCGCTGACTATCGTAGGTGATGGAACAAGATTGCAATTTTTAAAAGATTTAACTAAAGAACTGCAAATCGAAAACAAAGTAGTTTTTACAGGAAGAATCCCAAATACTGAACTTCCTAAATTATTACAGCAATCGAATATTTATATTAGTATGCCAATTACCGAAGGCGTTTCGGCATCATTATTTGAAGCTATGGCTTGTAATTGTTATCCTGTTGTTTCTGATATTGCGGGAAATCAAAGCTGGATTACACATCGTGAAAACGGACAGTTAATTAAAATTGATAATGTTGAGATGCTTGCCAATGAATTAATCTGGTCTTTTGAGAATCCTGAATCTCGAAATGAGGCCATTATTCGAAATAGAAAATTTGTAGAAGAAAATGCTAATTACGATATTAATATGAAGGTTATTGCTGATAAGTATCATGAATTGCTGAACAAATAAAATCTTATTTCTATATAAATCACAAGATAAATGAGTGGATATTACAACTATTATAAAGTCGACAAGAATAAAACATCCGTTACATTATTATCAAAACTGAATGATATAAAATTGCAACCTAAACAATTATATCATTTTAAAGACAAACAAATTACCAACTTCAGAGATTATGTAATTGAAATAACCCAAAATTCAATTTTTACAAAAATTTCATTTGAACAATTAATTTTCAAAGTAAAAACAGATTTTTACAAAATTAACCCTTCTGAATTTGAGGCAATAATGGATTGGGTACATAAATATTATAATGATAATGAAGACATTGATAAATTTCTTATTGAATTAGGCTTAGAAGAAATTGAATCCTTTAACACTAAGTTCGAAAATGATTTATTCTTTTTTGGTATCAATGGTATAAACAACTACTATAGTACAATTAAAAAAGACAATTTTTGGAAAGAATTAGATACTCTTTCAAATGCAGAAGAAATGAATTTAGTATTAGATTTTTTAACCTTCTTAATGATTAAGTTTATAATTTCTAGCACAGAAACTAATACAAAAGAACAATTTGAATCAATAAACAAGCTAGAAAGTGTAGAAGGGAAAACAGAAATAAAAGAAGCTGCAGGTTTATTTTTTGAGACTTTAAAAGATATGAATAGTGATTATTCAAAAATGTACAGTGATTCAATTCATTATTTCAGCCAAAATGCAGAATCTCTTTTATCAAAAATAGAAGATTTCCAAGCCGGTATAGCAAATTATAATGGTGCAATTTTTATAGAAGCCTGTTTTTAACAAAAAAAGCTTTCAGGCATTCACACAATAAAAACCAAGCTTAGCGAACTTTGCGCAAACTTTGCGTCTTTGCGGTAAAAAGCCTTAGTAACTTTTCCTCAATTTCAACGACATATTATTATAACAGATTGTGTAATTTAATTCTTAAGTAATATGAATAATAGAAGAAATTGGTTAAAACAAGTAGGTTTAGGCACAATAGGATTAGGTTTAACTTCATTTGAAACATTTGCAAATCCTTCGTTAGAAAATTACATTCCTTTAGATGTAGACAAATCTCTTATATTATTACGATCAAATGAAAATCCCTATGGTCCTTCTCCACTCGCTCGTGCCGCCATGCAAAAAAGCATCAATAGCAGCAATCGATACGGTTGGAATCTTTCGGGAGAATTAATTTCTCTTATTGCAAAAAAGAATAATGTTTCTGATCATAATATTCTATTAGGTGCCGGTTCAACAGAAATTTTAGATTTAGTTCTTCAACATACTGCTTTAAAAAAGGGAAATTACATACTTGCCGAAACAACCTTCAACTATTGGACATTTCCTTCTGAAAAATTAGGAATAAAAAAAATCACGGTTCCGTTAACTGCAGACAAAAAGCATGATTTAGCGGCAATGTTAAAAGCCATTGATTCAGATACAAAAATGATTTATATCTGCAATCCCAATAATCCAACTGGAACAATATGCGATCACGAACAATTGGTTTCTTTTGTAAAAGAAGCATCTAAAAATGCCATTGTTTTTGTAGATGAAGCTTATATCGATTTCACAAAAGAGCAATCACTAAGCAGTCTTGTAATGGAAAACAAAAATTTAATTATCACTAAAACTTTTTCAAAAATGCATGGTTTAGCCGGCGCACGTATAGGTTATGCCATTGCGGCTTCAGCAACTATTGACGAACTCAGCGTTTTAAAATCATCTCCAAATTTATCAGTTAGTGTGGTATCAACAGCGGCTGCTATGGCATCCCTAAATGATGAAAAATTTATCAAGGAGGTTTATTCCTTAAATGAAGAAGTTAAGAAATATACGATTGACCAACTTACACGGCTTAACTTAACCTGTATTCCGTCTTATTCCAATTTTATTTATTTTTCTCTTGAAAATTATAAAAAGGATTACTTTAAACAATTGGAAGCCAACAGTATTGAAGGAACCAAAATCTATGAAGAAAACGGAAAATGGACGAGAATTACTATTGGAACAATGAAAGAAATGCAGCAATTTATTGAGGCAATAAAGTAAATTCGCTTAAAAAGACTTTCTGATGTCAAAACTCAATTGAAATAAATTATAATCCTTACTTTTGACCTCAGATTAAAAAACCTTTTACACATGCATATCCAATCCAATTTTTCTTTAAAAAACTACAATACTTTCGGTATTGAAGCTAAAGCCAAAAAATTTGTCGCAGTACATTCTGTTGAAGAACTGAAAACTATTTTAGAAGAAAACAAAAACGAAAAGAAATTTATTCTTGGCGGCGGGAGCAATATGCTTTTAACAAAAGATATTGACGCTTTGGTCATTCATATCGATTTAAAAGGAAAAAAAATCATAAAGGAAGATGATGATTTTGTTTGGGTTGAAAGTCAGGCTGGGGAAACTTGGCATGATTTCGTACTTTGGACAATCGACAATAATTTTGGCGGATTAGAAAATATGTCTCTAATTCCGGGAAATGTCGGCACAACTCCGGTTCAAAATATTGGCGCTTACGGAACTGAAATCAAAGATACTTTTGTTTCCTGTGAAGCAATAAACATCGAAACTCAGGAAATAAAAACTTTTACCAATACTGAATGTAATTTCGGTTATCGCGAAAGTATTTTTAAACACGAAGTAAAAGATCAATTTATTATTACTTCGGTAATTTATAAATTGACAAAACGCAATCATAAAATCAATACATCTTACGGAGATATTTTAGCTGAACTGGCTAAAAACAATATTTCTGAACCTACTTTAAAAGATGTAAGCAACGCTGTAATTGCTATCAGACAAAGCAAATTACCTGATCCAAAAGAATTAGGAAACAGCGGCAGTTTCTTTAAAAACCCCATTTTATTGAAATCTGATTTCGAAAAAATTCATCAAAAATTCCCTGAAATGAAGTTTTATGAAGTTTCACCAACCGAAGTAAAAGTTCCTGCGGGATGGCTTATTGAACAGGCAGGTTTTAAAGGAAAACGTTTTGGCGATGCGGGAGTTCATAAAAATCAGGCTTTGGTTTTAGTCAATTACGGAAACGCAACGGGTCGGGAAATTTTAGATGTTTCGAAACAAGTGCAGCAAACCGTTTTCGAAATCTTTGGCATTCAAATTGAAGCTGAAGTAAATGTTATCTAAAAAAACTCAGACTTTACCAGCTTACCAACCAAACCTTAATGAAAGAATTAAATATCAAAGTTATCTTGCTCCAAATATTCGGATTGATTTTCCTGATAAATGGTATTCTGCAGCTTAGATTTTACACCGTATCGGAAAAAATCATCTGGGCAGAAACACATTCCCAATATCAACATTCTCAATATTGGGACAAATTATTACCCACAAATGAAGGCATTTTCAACTTTTGGCCCAGCGTATACGTTTGGATATTTTTAGGTTCATTAATAGGTATTTGCACACTTGCTTTTATAAACTGGAAAAGTAAACTTTCATCACTTAATACAATTATAGTGGCAATTGTATTGTACATTCTTTTAAGGGTTAAGTTTTTCAGAAAAGAAATAATATCCCAATTATTCCGTCCCATCAGAACTTTTTGCTCTGATGATTTTGGAACACAATGCCTGATCGAAGGCGTAATTTTTACTTTTATTGGAGTTACTATTTTATATCTAAGCGTAATTCAGATTTATTTGAACTCAAAAAAAACGAACTGAATTTTATATTGATGATTAAAAAAACTTCCTTATAAATTAACACATCAAAAACCGAAAAAGTTACAGAAAGTACCTTTGAATTATCCGCAAATCTTTATCTTCGTTTTGAAAACTTTAAGAACCCATATTGATGCTGAAGTGAATGCATCACAAAGAAATCTTGAAAATAAATTCTCAAAATGTACACACCTGAGCTATATAAAGATGAAGATCCGGAATCAATCAGAACTTTTTTAAAAGAGAATAGTTTTGGGATTCTGATCAATCAGACTAACGGGAAATTATGTGCCACGCATATTCCGATAGAACTGGAAATTAATGCTGATGGAAAAGAAATCCTGCAGGGACATATTTCTAAACTGAATCCGCAAGCTGAAGGTTTTGCAGAAAACGATCAGGTTTTGGCCGTATTTACAGGTCCGCATAGTTATATTTCATCCTCTTGGTACGATCATGAAAATGTACCAACATGGAATTATATAGCCGTACATGTTTATGGAAGAATTAAGATTGTAGATTATACTACATCTGTAGAACAGCTAAAAAAGCTTGTTGATAAATACGAAGCAAATTCTGAAAATCCTGTTCGTGTTGAAAATTTATCAGAAAAAACGATGCGCGAAGCCAGAGGGATTTTTGGTTTTGAAATAGAAATTGGTGAAATTCAGGCTACCAAAAAATTGTCTCAAAACCGCGATGATCATAATTATAAAAACATAATTTCGGAACTGGAAAAAACAGAAAACCCTCAGTCTATTGCAATTGCAAAAGAAATGTCAAAGTGCCGAAAGTAAATTGATATTAAACATTGAAAATTAGGAATTCATAACTACCTTTGTTCTCGCAAAATTTGGAACATTAACAGACATTAAAACCATATGCTTATAATTTTACTTTACTTTTTTATTGCTATTGTTTTTATTCAGCTTTTCTATTATTTAGGAATTTTTGGAAAATTTGCTTTTGCTAAACCTCAAGATGTTACGCCAAAGAATATTCCGGTTTCTGTTATTGTATGTGCAAAAAATGAAGAAGAAAACGTAAAGAAATTTATTCCTTTATTAGCAGAGCAAAATTATCCTGATTTTGAAATTGTTTTAATAGACGATGCATCAAGTGATGAAACGCTTGAAGTATTTGAAGAATTTGAGCAAAAATATCCCAACATTCGCCTTGTTAAAGTTGAAAACAATGAAGCTTTTTGGGGAAATAAAAAATACGCTTTAACTTTAGGAATTAAAGCAGCAAAAAAAGATTACTTACTTTTTACAGATGCAGATTGTTATCCAACTTCAAAAGACTGGATTACATCAATGACTTCACAATTTGATACAGAAAAAACTATTGTTTTAGGTTACGGAGGTTATGAAAAAATAGAAAATTCTTTATTAAATAAAATTATTCGTTTTGAAACCATATTAACTGCTGTTCAATATTTTTCGTGGGCAAAAGCCGGACTTCCGTATATGGGAGTTGGACGAAATTTAGCGTATAAAAAAGAGGAGTTTTTTAATGTAAATGGTTTTATTGATCATATTCAGGTTCGTTCCGGCGATGATGATTTGTTTATCAATCAGGCGGCAAACAAATTAAATACTACAATATCGTATACGCCGGAAAGTTTTACTTATTCAAAACCAAAAGAATCTTTTAAAGACTGGTTTACACAAAAAAGAAGACACGTTTCTACGGCTGAGCATTATAAGTTTTTTGATAAATTTCAATTGGGACTTTTCTATTTTTCACAATTATTTTTCTTTTTATCAGTTATAATTCTGCTGGCGTTTCAATTTCAATGGATTGCTGTTGTAGCAATTTTAGCAACACGTTATACTGTAGTTTGGACTGTAATTGGTTTTTCTGCAGGAAAACTCAAAGAAAATGATATTAAAATTTGGTTTCCAGTATTAGAAATTGTGCTTATTGTAACACAAATTAATATCTTTATAACTAATATTTTTTCAAAACCTGTATATTGGAAATAAATTCTAAAATAGAAAAAGCAAAAAAAGGTGACCAGGTCGCCTTTACTTTTTTATTAGACTATTTCTGGAATGAAGTCTATGGCTTTATGCTTAAACGTACAGAAAATGAAACTACCGCAGAAGATATTACCATTGAAACTTTCTCAAAAGCTTTTGATAAAATAGGTTCTTATAACCCAGAATTTCAGTTCAACACTTGGTTAATTGCGATTGCAAAAAATGTCTATATTGATTTATTACGTAAAAAGAAAACCAATCTTTTTATTGAAATCACTGATACTGAAGACCAACAGGCATACAATATTGCCGACACTACTCCATCTGCAGAAGATGCATTAATTAAAGAGCAAAACCTCTCCCGTTTGCTTTTATGCATCAAAGAATTAAAACCCCATTATCAGGAAGTAATTCAGCTTCGCTACTTTCAGGAAATGTCCTATCAGGAAATTGCTGACAAAATTAATGAGCCTCTAAGCAACGTAAAGGTCAAATTACTTCGTGCTAAAAAATTATTAGCAGAAATTATCGAACGTAATAGATAAATTTATTATCTTTAAGAAAAGAATAAGATATAATCATATTTTTTCTTAAAAAGATAATTTATTCACACACTAAAACAACAACTTCTACGTTGTTTGCTTAAACCCAATTCACTATCGCGTATGATTTAAAGTTACTTAACCTTAAAATCCAAAAATCATGACTAAATTAAGCATCTATGAAAACAAGTGGATCGATCTTGTTTTCGAAAACAAAAACAAAGAGTACGGAGCGTACCAATTACGCCAGGAAAATTCTAAAACAACAGTTACGGCGCTATTTATGGCCTTGTTGTTACTAACCGCCATAGGAAGTGTATCGATGTTGCTTAATAAATTTAGAACAATTGACCCTGTTGAGACTGAGCCTATTCCTATTACGCCTCTTACTTTAACTGATGTTGATCCAATAGTGGTTCCAAAAATAAAGGATCCTGTTGCCCCACCAATGAAATCAACACCACCGGCAGCAACAGCACCAGTAACGTCAAGTCAATTAACAAATCCGGTTATAGTACCTACAGATCAGGCCACACAAACTATCGCTGCTAACGTGGACAATACTCCTCATGTAGACAATGCAGTAGGAACAGATGGACCTGGTACAAATGTATTACCTGGAAATACTGGCGGAGAACCTGCAATTGCTAATACGGGTGATACTGGAACTACGATTGTTAACGTATCAGTTTTAGACAAATTACCAGAGTTTCCTGGAGGAATTAAAAAGTTTTACAACTATGTTGGAAATAACTTTACAAAACCAGAATTGGATGCAGAAAAAACATTACGTGTGTATGTTTCATTTGTAATCGAAAAAGATGGCACAATGACTGACATTATTGTTAAAAATGATCCAGGATTTGGAATGGGAAAAGAAGCTGTTAGAGTTTTAAAATCTTTAAAAACAAAATGGGCTCCGGGAATATTAGCTGGAAAACCAGTTCGTACAGCGTACAATCTTCCAATAACAATACAAACAGGACAAACTGAATAAAAAATAAAATATATAATATAAAAAGAAAAGCAGAATTTAGGTTCTGCTTTTTTTATGGCTAAAAATAACCTTCAGCTTAATTTTTCTTAATCTCTTAATGGTTATAAAACTTTTTTATTCTTCATTTTAGTTATTTTTACAAGATATTTTAAAGACAATTAATCAATTAAAAATAAAAAGAAATGGGAATATTTTCAGCTCTTATGGGCAATGCCGGTACAGTAAGTCAGGAAGATTTACTTAAAAAATACGATCAGCTTTTGACAGATAACGAAGAAATTGAAATGGGTTTTAAACTTATTCGTGATACTTTTATCTTCACCAATAAAAGATTAATTCTGGTTGATGTACAAGGATTAACAGGAAGCAAAACTGAATATAAATCTATTGCTTACAAAAGTATTACGCGTTTTAGTGTAGAAACTGCGGGAACATTTGATCTTGATGCTGAATTAAAAATCTGGGTTTCAAGCGAATTAAATCCAAGTATTGTAAAACAATTCAATAAATCTGTAAACGTATACGATGTGCAAAAAGTTTTAGCACATCATGTTTTAGGGTAATTTAGAAATAAAAAAAACGGCAGATTTAAATCTGCCGTTTTTACTTTATATCAAAAACTATTTTTTCTTCTTAGTAGTCGTTTTTTTCGTTGTTGTCTTTTTAGGAACTGTATTATCGATTTTTTGCTGAACGTATGGTTTGTAAACTCCATCTTTTTCAGCTCTTGCTTTTGCATCATCTGCTCTTTTCTTAGAGTCAGGATGTGAACTCATCATTTGATCGATAAATGAAGCTTCTGCACCTTCACTCATTTTAGCTAAAATCCTAAAAGCAGATTCTTCTGCATTTACATTATAACCGTTTTTCTTTAAGAAGTTATAAGAATATAAATCAGCTTCTGTTTCTTGTCTACGGCTGTGTTTGCTATCGATTAAAGCACTTCCAATTTTTCCTAACTGACTGTCTGTTACTGCAGATATTTTAGCAGATTGTGATGATGCTCCATCAATTAAAGCTTCTTTTTGGTAAGCCGCACGCATTGCATCTCTTGAATCATTATTAGCAACGTGTCCAATTTCGTGACCAATTACAGCTAACAATTCGTTATCATCCATAATATCCATTAATCCTGAATATACACGAACACTTCCGTCAGCGGTTGCAAAAGCATTTACTTCTTTTAGTTTATAAACTTTATAATTTAAAGTAAAACCATCGCCTGCTGTATGTTTTCCAAAAACCCTGTTTAATCGCAAAGTATAACCATCAGTTGCTGGCGCTACCTGATTAGTAGAGTCTAATTTTCTAACTGCTTCTTTAGATAATGCTGCAGCATCTGCATTTGTTAAAGTGAAAGCTGCCACACCTTTTTGAACTGCTCCTATCGCTTTTTCACCAAAATTAATCTGTGCATTCATTTTTGTAAAACCAAATGCTGTAAATATTAGTCCTACTATTATAAATCTTTTTTTCATGTTTTTATAATTACAATTTAACAACAAATGTAAATAACATAAATGCTATTTCATTTCACACAAAGTTTATTTTTTTAACAAATTAAAGATATGAATTTTAAATGAGCTATTTAGCAATATTGTAGGTGTTTCTGATATAACGATCAAAAAAAAACCGGTAAATTCTGTAGAATTACCGGTTTTACTTTTTACACAAAAATTACTTCTTTTTTGTTGTTGTTTTTTTAGCAGTTGCTTTTGCTGGCGCTTTCGTTGTTGTTTTTGCAGGTGCAGTATTTACAATTTTCTGCTGTACATACTCTTTATACAAACCATCTTTTACTGCTCTTTTTTTAGCATCATCGGCTCTTTTTCCAGAATCCGGATGTGAACTCATCATTTTGGTAATAAAAGATGCCTCTGCACTTTCACTTAAATTTTGCAAAATTCTAAAAGCAGATTCCACCGCATTCACATCATAACCATTTTTTTTCATGAAATCATATGAAAACGTATCTGCCTGAGACTCTTGCTTTCTACTGTGTTTGCTGTCGATCATTGCGCTTCCTATTTTTCCTAATTGAGATCCTGTAAGTGTCTCAATTTTTCCTGATTGTGATGAAGCGGCATCTAACAAAGCTTCTTTTTTATACGCAGCTTTAATAGCATCTCTTGTATCATGATTCACTACGTGGCCTATTTCATGTCCAATAACGGCTAGTAATTCATTATCATCCATAATATCCATTAAACCTGCAAATACACGAACACTTCCATCTGCACAAGCAAAAGCATTAATATCTTTTACTAAGTAAACTTTATAATTTAAAGTAACTCCTTCACTTGAAGTATGTTTTCCAAATAAACGATTTAAACGAATTGAATAACCGTCTGTAGCTGCGGCAACAGGATTATTTGCATCCATTTCTGCAATCGATTCTTTCGCTAAAGCTGCAGCATCTGCATCGCTAAAAGTAAATCCTGAAACTCCTTTACCTAAAGCTCCCATAGTTTTATCTGAAAGTATTTGTGCGTTCATTTTAGTAAAACCAAAAGCTGCAAATAAAATTCCTAATACAATAAATTTCTTTTTCATGTCTTTTCTAAACTATTATTAAATTAACAGCAAAAATATTACAGCGTAAATCTTTCATTGTCTAAAAAAGTCAAATTTGCAACAGATTAAGGTTAAATGTGAAATTTTAAAAATATTAGTCTTACTATCAAAATCTTAAGTAAAAATTAAAAAGATAAGCTTAAAACGTATTTATAGTCAAACTATTAATACTTGAACTTCATAATCCTAAATGACATTAGGAGATATGAAAAGTAAACGAAAAGTAAATTAGCATCTCCAAATAAACAACATTCCGTATCTTTGTATTCAGATTTATGATATATGGAAACAGTCATTGAAAACATACCGCCTGCAAAACCGAAATGGTTAAAGGTAAAATTACCTATTGGACAAAAATATACTGAACTACGTGGTTTAGTTGACAAATACAGCTTAAATACGATATGCACCTCTGGAAGCTGCCCAAATATGGGAGAATGCTGGGGAGAAGGAACAGCAACTTTCATGATTTTAGGAAATGTCTGCACTCGTTCCTGCGGTTTTTGCGGTGTTAAAACCGGACGCCCGGAAACGGTAGATTGGGACGAACCTGAAAAAGTGGCTCGTTCTATAAAAATCATGAACATTAAACACGCTGTAATTACAAGTGTTGACAGAGATGATTTAAAAGACGGAGGTTCTATCATTTGGATAGAAACTGTAAAAGCAATCCGTAGAATGAACCCAAACACTACTCTTGAAACTTTGATTCCTGACTTTCAAGGAATTGAAAGAAACATTGACAGAATTGTTGAAGCAAATCCTGAAGTAGTTTCTCATAACGTTGAAACCGTTCGTCGTTTAACACGCGAAGTTCGTATTCAGGCAAAATATGATCGTAGTTTAGAAGTTTTACGTTATTTAAAAGAAAAAGGGATAAACAGAACTAAATCTGGAATCATGCTTGGCCTTGGAGAAACTGAAGAAGAAGTTTACCAGACAATGAGAGATTTACGCAATGCAAACGTTGATGTTGTTACTATTGGTCAATATTTACAGCCAAGTAAAAAACATTTACCTGTAAAAGAATTTATCACGCCTGAGTTATTTGCCAAATACGAAAAATTTGGTCTTGAATTAGGATTTCGTCATGTAGAAAGCGGACCTCTTGTTCGTTCTTCATACAAAGCACAAAAACATATTTTATAAAAAGTTTAATTGTTTAATCGTTTAATTGTCAAACCGATTAAACGGTTAAACGATTCAACAAATAAACAAAACATTGAAAACAAGAATTGCTATTAATGGTTTTGGAAGAATTGGAAGAAATTTATTCCGCCTTCTTATAAATAATCCTGAAATTGAAGTCGTTGCAATTAATGATATTGCTGATAATAAAACAATGTCACATTTAATAAAATACGACAGTATACATGGAGTTCTGCCTTATGCTGTAAGTTATGATGAAACAGGAATTATTGTAAACGAAAAGCATTTTTTATTTTTTCACGAAAAAAGCATTTCTAATTTAGACTGGAAAAGTCATTCAATAGATTTTGTAATTGAATCGACCGGAAAATATAAAATGCATGAAGAATTAAATGCACATATTGAAGCCGGAGCAAAAAAAGTGATACTTTCTGCACCATCAGAAGTTGATACTATTAAAACAGTAGTTCTTGGAGTTAATGAAAATATACTAGACGGAACAGAAAATATTGTTTCAAATGCGAGCTGTACAACAAATAACGCTGCTCCAATGATAAAAATCATTGAAGAATTGTGCGGAATTGAGCAAGCATACATTACAACGATACATTCTTACACAACAGACCAAAGTCTTCATGACCAGCCGCATAAGGATTTACGCAGGGCTAGAGGCGCAAGTCAGTCAATTGTTCCAACAACTACAGGTGCAGCTAAGGCATTAACAAAAATTTTTCCTAAATTGCATGAGAAAATTGGAGGCTGCGGCATTCGTGTTCCGGTTCCAGATGGTTCATTAACAGACATCACGTTCAATGTTAAGCGTGCTGTTACGATTGAAGAAATTAACATTGCATTTCAAAAAGCCTCAAAAACAAATTTAAAAGGAATATTAGATTACACAGAAGATCCTATCGTTTCTGTTGATATAATTGGCAATACGCATTCGTGCTTATTCGATGCACAATTAACTTCTGTCATTGATAAAATGGTAAAAGTTGTGGGTTGGTATGATAATGAAATTGGCTATTCATCAAGATTGATTGATTTGATTTTACTGATAAGGAAAACATAAGAATTCATTGTAAATGCTCTGCCATACATGAAGTACTATCTTTTATCTGTTGTTTGTTTTTTTAATTCATTTTTGTATTCTCAAATCAAACAGAATACAGATAGTGTTTCCTATTATAATAAACTGGCCAATAAAAAATTAAACAGTAAAGAGTACAATGAGGCTGTTTTTTACACTAAAAAATCAATTGATTTTTGCGAAACTAATAACATTCCTGAAAATTTAGCCAACCAGACTTTTAAGCTTGGAAAAATTTACTACAATCAGCGGAAGTACGACGAAGCATTAAAAAACTTTCATAAAAGTGTTTCATCCTTTGACAGCCTAAAACCAACTTGTACCAAAATCTTAGCCTTACAATATATTGGCGCTGTAAATACTGCAAAAGGCGACTATAAAACAGCAGATATTTATTATGCAAAAGCTCAAAAACTTCTAAACCAGCTTGGTATTATTGATAGTTCTGAAATTTTAGACTATCAAAAAGCAATCGCATTTAAAACAAATAAAAACTTTTATCAAGCGACCAAGACCTTCCGAAAAATTATCAAAAAACCGGATAATCCATTGATCTTAGAAACCAAAAGTGATTCTTATTATCAACTCGGATTAATTGAAACACAGCTTAAACGGAATGATTCTGCTATGATTTATTTTGAAAAAGCGCTTGATTATACAGATAAAACAAATAATCTTTCTCAAAAATCAAAAATAACTTTAGCAATAAGTCAATACTATAAACAAAACAAAAATTTTGATTTAGCCTATTCTTATTTGGACGAGCATTATCAATTAGAAAATTATATTCTAAAATTAAAAAATGCCAAAATAGATTTCAACGAATTTCAAAAATTCAAAAAAAATCAGACTTTAAACAATACTCTTAAACGGGAAAGCGAAGAAAAAATCCAGCTTAAAACGTATCGCTATTCTAAACTAGTTAGTATTTTGGCGATTGCCTTAATTTCGATTTTATCTCTTTTGAGTTTGGCTTTATACAAAAACAATATTATTCGTAATCAGAATAATTTACTTTTAAGAGAAAAAAATAAAGAACTTATTCTGGCAAAAAACAAAGCCGAAAAAGCTTCAAAAGCGAGATCAGAATTTTTATCGACTGTAAGTCACGAACTGCGGACACCCCTAAATGCAATTAACGGAATCACGCATTTACTTCTTGAAGATAACCCGAAAAAAACACAGTTAAAATATTTAGAATCTCTAAAATTCTCCGGAAATTATCTTACTACTTTTATAAACGAAATTCTTGAAATTAATAAAATTGACTCGACTAAAGTTGAAGTTGAAAATATTAGTTTTAATTTAAAAGAATTGCTTTTTAATATTCAAAGTTCTTTAAAAGAACTGGCAACGGCTAATAAAAATTATTTCAACTTAGAAATAGACGATGCAATTCCAGATAACTTAATTGGTGACCCAACCAAATTATCTCAAATTATATTAAACCTGATTAACAATGCATTAAAATTTACTCAAAACGGAAATGTGAATGTAATTGCTAAATTATTTGGACAGGAAGATGAAAATGCAACCGTTTATTTTGAAATAGTCGATACCGGAATTGGTATTCCCGAAGATAAACTTCAAACCGTTTTTGAAAGTTTTTCACAAGGTTCTGTCGAAGTGAACCGAAAATACGGCGGTACAGGATTAGGTCTTACTATTGTTAAAAAATTAATCGAACTTTTAGGAGGCGAAATCAAACTAAAAAGTGAAGTTGGCAAAGGATCAACTTTTACTTTCAAACTAAATTTTAAAATTAATAACGAACCTTTGGAAGCTGTTACAGAAGAAAAACCATATAACGACAAACAATTAAAACACAAGTCTATTTTACTGATCGAAGACAATAAAATCAATCAAATGATTACGCGTAAAATGCTTGAAAACAAAATGATTACCTGTGAAATTATCGACAATGGCGAAGATGCGGTTGAACTTTTAAAAGTGAAACGTTTTGATATGATTTTAATGGATGTGCATTTACCCGGAATTAACGGAACTACAGCAACGCAGCACATTAGAGACTTTGATAAAACAACTCCTATTATTGCATTAACGGCCATTTCTCTTGACGAAAACAGGGATATGCTTTTATCTTTTGGAATGAACGACGTAATTACAAAACCTTTTGTTCCTGATGAATTTTACAGTACAATTGCTAAGTTTTTTGATTAGCAAAAAAGCTTCTAAGATGCTGAGATTCTAAGATTCTGAGTTTTCTTTTATATACTGTAAAATCGAAACATCAAAATTTTGCTGATGATTGATAAAGGTGCTTTTTATGGGCAGATAGTACAATTGAGAAACCAGTTTCGAATTTTTTAAACGAACATAATCTTTCTCGGTTGTAATAATCTTTTTTCCGTTGGCTTTATTCTGAATGGAATCTAAATCGGTATCAGAAAAATGATGATGATCCGGGAAAGTCAAACATTCGTCATTTTCATTTTTTAAATAATCAAAAAATGGTTTTGGTTTTGCAATTCCGGCTAAAAGTACTTTTGATTCTGATTTAATTTCATCAACAGAAATCTTTTCATTTTTGCCATAAATTACAGTGTCATAATCTATAAAAGTAAAGAAGATTTGCTGCGAACAATTCAGTTTTAATTTCAAACGAATTTCTTCTTGTTCTTCTTCCGATAAATTATTTGGACATTTAGTAACCACAACAATATTAGCTCTGTTGGCACCACTTGGGCTTTCTCTTAAATTTCCTGTTGGCAGCATAAAATCATCTGCATATAAATCTCCGTAAGAAGTCAGCAGGATATAAAATCCAGCTTTTACTTTTCGGTGCTGATAAGCATCATCTAATAAAATTACTTGTGGTTTATTTTTTTGAGAAAGCAATTGTGTAATTCCGTTTGTACGATTGGCATCAACTGCAACCTGAACATTTGGAAATTTTTGATAAAATTGAAAAGGTTCATCGCCCAGAGTTTCAGCATTTGAATTTTCATCTGCCAAAACAAAACCTTCCGATTTCCTTTTGTAACCCCGGCTTAAAGTTGCTACTTTATATTTATCAGATAATAAACGAATCAAATATTCAATTTGTGGAGTTTTTCCAGTTCCGCCTACGCTTAAATTTCCAACCGCAATAACCGAAATATCAAAAGAAGTTGATTTTAGAATTCCTTTGTCAAAAAGAAAATTACGAATGCTGGTAATGAATCCGTATAGAATTGCGAAGGGAAAAAGTATTTTTCGAAGTAAGTTCATTATTTCAATTTATTCAAAACATTAGACTTAAGGAGAATTTTCATTTGATTGATAGCAATTTCATTCAATTTTATCAATCTTTCATTTTGTGACATTTCTTGCTGTATCAACATGGCATTTATACTTTCAAGATTTGACAATACAACTAATTGCTCGATTGACGCTATATCTCTAACATTTCCTTTTTCATCAGGATTTTCATCACGCCATTGTTTTGCTGTTTTACCAAACAAAGCAACATTTAATAAATCTGCTTCATCTGCATAAATAAAACTTATTTGATTTCTGTTGATACTAAGAGGAACTAAATTTTCCTTTATAGCATCCGTATGAATCGAGTAATTAATTTTTGAAATAGTTCTCTGTAAATTCCACTCGAGCTTTTTATCATTGCTCTCATCTTCTTTTAATCGCTGAAATTCTTTTATCAAATAAAATTTAAATTCTGCGCTTAACCAAGTTGCAAATTCAAAAGCAATATCTTTATGAGCAAATGTACCTCCGTAACGCCCAGTTTTCGAAATAATTCCAGTTGCGTTTGTAGTTTCAATCCATCTTTTAGGAGTCAAAGAAAAACTATTAGAACCAGCCATATTTTTAATTCCATCGAATTCGATGGAATTAAAAATAGGATTATTAAATTTTTCCCATAGACCAATAAATTCAATTGTACTGCGATTTCTCAACCAGTTCTGTAAAATATAATCACTACGTTCATTATCACGATGCCTCGCAATATCCGTTAAAGACATAAAATCCTCTTTATTGTCCTCATATATTACCACATCAATTCCTTGAACGTTTATTTTTTTATTCTTAGCCATGTTTAAATTTCAAATTTTAATTCCATCGAATTCGTTGGAATTACTAAACAACTCACGTACTTATTCCTTTAACAAAACGAGAACATATCAAAATCCGTAATGAATCCGTGTAGAATCGCAAAAGGAAAAAGTATTTTTTCAAGTAAGTTCATTTTACGAAAGTATAATTTTTTTCGTTAATTTGTTTTTAGGTTTCAATTGTCAAAAAACTTGAAACCTGAAACTTGAAACAAAATATAAAAAATGAAGATCAAAGACATTATAACCGTACTAGAAGAAATGGCGCCTCTCGCCTATGCAGAAGATTTTGACAATGTGGGACTTTTAGTAGGAAATCCGGAAAACGAAAGTAACGGAGTTTTAGTTTGTCATGATGCTTTAGAAAATGTAATTGAAGAAGCAATAACTAAAAATTGCAATCTCGTAGTTTGCTTTCATCCTATTTTATTTTCTGGAATTAAAAAAATTACCGGCAAAAACTATGTCGAGCGAGCTATTTTAAAAGCAATTAAAAATGATATTGCTATTTATGCCGTACATACCGCTTTAGATAATCATCCGCAGGGAGTTAATAACATTTTCTGTAATACATTAGGTTTAATAAACACCAAAATTTTAATTCCAAAACAGCAATTTCTGCAAAAATTAGTTACTTATACTGTTCCCGAAAATTCGGAAAAAGTCCGAAATGCAATGTTCGAAGCTGGCGCCGGAACTATTGGAAACTACGATAACTGCAGTTTTAATTCTGAAGGCTTTTTTACTTTTAAAGGAAATGAAAAAAGCAATCCAACAATTGGAGAAAAAGGAAAATTACATACCGGAACCGAAATAAAAATCGAAGTTATTTTTGAAAAACATTTACAATCTAAGGTTTTAAAAGCACTTTTAACGAATCATATTTATGAAGAAGTGGCTTATGAAATCTACGATCTTCAAAATTCACATCCAAATATTGGCTTAGGAATGATTGGGGAACTGGAGGATGAAATGGATGAAAAAGACTTTCTTCTGCACGTAAAAGAAATTATGATTGCGCGCGGCATTCGTCATTCTGCCTTTACCGGAAAAAAAGTAAAAAAAGTAGCTGTTCTGGGAGGTTCAGGAAGTTTTGCCATAAAAAATGCAATTCAGGCTGGAGCCGATGCTTTTTTAACTGCTGATTTAAAATATCATCAGTTTTATGAAGCAGAAAACAAGTTACTTTTAGCCGATATTGGTCATTTTGAGAGTGAACGCTATACAAAAAACTATATTGTTGATTATCTTCGAAAAAAAATTCTTAATTTTGCGATCATTTTATCGGAAGAAAATACAAATCCAGTTAAGTACTTATAGAATATGACGAATACGAAAGAATTAAGTGTTGAGGACAAGTTAAGAGCAATATATGATTTACAGCTTATTGACTCTAGAATTGACGAAATCAGAAACGTTAGAGGAGAACTTCCTTTAGAGGTTGAAGATTTAGAAGATGAAGTTGCAGGTTTGAGCACTCGTTCAGAAAAACTGAAAGGTGAACTTGAAGTGATTGAGGAGCAAATCAAAGCAAAGAAAATTGCTATTGAGGAGCATAAAGAGGTTATCAAGAAATACACAAAACAACAAGAATCAGTTCGTAACAACAGAGAATTTAATTCTTTGACAAAAGAAGTTGAATTTCAGGAATTAGAAATTCAATTAGCTGAAAAGCAAATCAAAGAAATGAAAGCTTCTATCGAGCACAAAAAAGAAGTTATTTCTAATTTAAAAGAAAAACTTGATGCTAAAAGCTCTCATTTAAAACATAAAAAATCTGAATTAGATGCTATTATGGCTGAAACTCAAAAAGAAGAAATCTTCTTATCTGAGAAATCAGCTGAATTTTCAGCTCAAATCGAAGAAAGATTATTAGCTGCTTACAACAGAATCAGAAGCAGTGTTCGTAACGGATTAGCTGTAGTTTCTATTGAAAGAGGAGCTTCTGCAGGATCTTTCTTTACGATTCCACCACAAACTCAGGTTGAAATCGCTTCTAGAAAGAAAATCATTACTGATGAGCACTCTGGAAGAATTTTAGTTGATACTCAATTAGCTGAAGAAGAAAAAGAAAAAATGGAACAATTGTTCTCAAAATTCTAAATAAACGGTCCCGATTTAATCGGGACTTTTTTTTATAAAACATTTTTTGCCACGAATTGCACTAATTATCACTAATTTTTAATTTGTTTCTAAATGGAATAAAAATTCGTGCTAAATTTGTGTAATTCGTGGCGAAACTTTTTTAGATCGGTCCTCGAATATCATTTTTACCACTAAATTATTTGTTTTGGGAATTAAAAAAGGAATTCGTTTTATTACATTAAAATCAGTTGGGTCTTATATTAACTTTTTGAGTTATGTGCGTCCGCAAAAAGCCATGGAACTTTCTTATGCGCTTTTTAGTCAGCCCCGAATTGGGAGATTAAAAAAAGAAACACTTCCAAAAGTTTTAAGAAACACCGAAACAGAAATTTTTCACCATAACGAACATCATTTTCAAACCTATATCTGGAAAGGAAATGAAACCAAAATTTTATTGGTTCACGGTTGGGAAAGTAATGCTTCGCGCTGGAAAAAAACACTGCCGCATTTACAAAAATCCGGAAGCACAATTATTGCAATTGACGCTCCCGCACACGGACAAAGCAGCGGAAAAGAATTTAATGTACCTCTTTATGCCGAATTCATCAATAAAGCGGTAAAAAAATATCAGCCTGAAATTATTATTGGCCATTCTATTGGCGGTGCGGCCTGCGTTTATCATCAATATTTATTTCCGAATACGAGCATTAACAAAATGGTTATTCTTGGCGCCCCTTCAGATTTAAAAACTTTGATTGATAATTATATTTCGATGCTGAGTCTGAATTCCAAAATGCTGTCTCTTTTAGAAAATAAATTCATAAATCGTTTCAACTTTAAATTGGAAGATTTTTCAGGACAAAAATTTGCATCCCAATTTACTATTCCCGGTTTCATTGCACATGATACTTCTGATAAAATTGTGGCTTTCGCCGAAGGAAAAAAAATAGCCAGCAACTGGAAAAATAGTCAGTTTATTGAAACCAAAGGCTTAGGTCACGGAATGCATGATGATGAATTGTATCAAAAAGTGATTGAGTTTCTTTTTGAAGGTTCTGAGCCACTAAGTCGCTAAGGCACTAAGTTTTTTTAATCTAAAATCTAAAATCTGAATTCTAAAATCTACAATTAAAATGATAGCAGTAATTTTTGAAGTTATTCCTAATGAAGGAAAAAAAGAAGAATATCTTGATATCGCTGCAAGTCTGCGTCCTGAATTAGACCATATTGAAGGTTTTATTTCGATAGAACGATTTCAGAGTTTTACTGATCCTTCAAAGGTTTTGTCTTTATCTTTTTGGAGAGATGAAGAAAGTATTCAGCAATGGAGAAATCTTGAAATGCATCGCGCTGCACAGGCTAAAGGTCGAAATGAAGTTTTTAAAGATTATCATTTAAGAATTGCAACTGTTGTGCGCGACTACGGAATGTTTGAAAGAAAAGAGACTCCGGAAGATAGTTCGATTTTTCATGATTCTTAATAAAGATACTGAGATTCTAAGTTGCTAAGATTCTAAGTTTTTTTAGTTCAAAGCTTTTGAAAAATCTAAAATCTGAATTCTAAAATCTAAAATCATTTTTTTGCCTACTTTTGCAGTATGGAAGAAAATCTTAAACGTCTTAATAAATTTATTGGTGAAACGGGATATTGTTCTCGTCGTGAAGCCGATAAATTAATTGAAGAAGGACGTGTAACAATAAATGGCGCTGTGCCGGAAATGGGAACTAAAGTTTCGCCAGATGATGAAGTACGCATAGACGGAAAGTTAGTCGTGGAAAAGCACGAAAAAATGGTTTATTTGGCTTTCAACAAACCAGTTGGAATCGAATGCACCACTAATTTAGAAGTTCGAAATAATATTGTGGATTATATCAATTATCCGAAACGTATTTTCCCAATTGGAAGATTGGATAAAGCGAGTGAAGGATTGATTTTTATGACGAATGATGGTGATATCGTAAACAAGATTTTACGTGCCAGAAACAATCACGAAAAAGAATATACTGTTACGGTAAACAAACCTATTACAGATCGTTTCATACAACGAATGGGAAATGGTGTTCCAATTTTGGATACGGTTACCAAAAAATGTAAAGTAGAGCAAATCAGCAAATACACTTTCAAAATTATTCTGACTCAGGGTTTAAATAGACAGATTAGAAGAATGTCTGAATATTTGGGTTATGAAGTTACGGCTCTTAAACGTATTAGAATTATTAACATTTCTTTGGATGTTCCGGTTGGGCGTTATCGCGATTTAACCGATGCTGAAATTAAAGAATTAAATCAGTTAATTGAGCCTTCGAGTAAAACGGAAGAAGCGAGTTTTCCTAAAGTTGAAGCTCCAAGTCAAAGTTCGAATCGAAGAACAACATTTATTTCAAAGCATGATCCCCGATTTAGAAAAAGAGGTGATAACAATTAAATAAAAGTCCCATTTGAAATTTCAAATGGGACTTTTTAATTTATTTCTTATTATCTAAAAATTCATAATACAAAGCCTTAGATAAAAAACCTGCATTTTGATAATTCGAAATTAATTCTTCTCTTACCGCTTCTGGATATTTTCCGTCTAAATTATTTTTTGAAAGATATTCTCTTCGTGCGTCATCATTAAAATTTAATCCGCTTAAAAATACAGGTTCTACTCCTTTGTTTACCGAAATATTATAATTGGTTACTAAATTTCCCCAATTTACATAACTGCATATCAATATTGTGGCATAGAAATACCAAACCATTTGATTGAAAAGATAGGCGTTCGTTTTTTGTTTCGTTATTTTTAAGAAAGAATAAACTAAACCGATAATAGCCAAAATTAAAAAAGCATAAACTCCCAAGCGTTTATAAGTTAAACCGTAAAAAGAAACATATTCTGAGTTTTTAATAATCGCACTAACAATCAGAATTACGTTTAATGCAATCCATACTTTTGCCAGTTTTTTTAATGTTGTGGCTTTTTCATCGAAGTTAAAACCTCCTTTAAAGTAAAATAAGATTACACCAACTGCCATCAAAATTGAAAATATAACTGCATTTACACGTTCGTGCGTATCGGCGCTTAAGTTTGTTTTTTCGACTACTTCAAAAAACTGTTCGTAATTGTATGTTCCAATAAAAATTAGAAGCATAATATTCAACATAAATAATGTGATTACTCCGCTCTTTCTTTCAAAATCCAAATCTAAAAATGAGAACGTACTTTGATTTTTTACTTCAGAAATATTCGTGAATTCATTGTTTAGTTTTGGGTTGAACTGATAAGAAATATCCGGAACCCAGTAATTCCAAAAACTGAATGAGATATAAAATCCTAAAATACACATCGCAATTAATTGAGGCAGATTAATATCTAATGTATAATCAGTAAACAATGAAGAAAAATGATTGCTCCCGAAAGAATAAACGATAAAAAACAATCCAAGAAATATTAACGGAATAATTACAAACGCTACTAGTTTCTTAGCAAAGTCATTGTGTATTTTTCGTTCAGGAAGCCACTGGCTAAATATAAAGATACGTCCTATTGTAGTGATTCCGTTTAGGAATATTAAAGGAAAAATCTGAACGATTTTAAGTTCTCCATCCTGTGTTTTAAATTGTAAAAAGAGAATTGATAATGCTAAAGCAAAAAATGAAGCAGCGTCTCCATACCACGCAAAAGCGAAACAAGACAAAATAGATGTCATTACAAGAACAAGATGTGATCTGTTTACAAACTTTTCCTGAAAGAAATAACTAATTAACAGAGTAAGTATCACTCCAAAAATAGAAATATTGATTCCCACAGATTCATTGTAAAAAAGCAGTATAAAAACCGCTGTACAAGCTAAAATAATTTGATGTTTTTTCATTTTTGTAGATTTTTATTTGTTATTGGTCAAAAATGTAATTGCCTTATCCGTTAATTGTAAAAACACTATCGGCAATTTCATGATTTTAATTTTTAAAAGTACTTTGTAATTCAAAGTTTTTAGATAAAAAAATATAATTATTAGGATTTCATTAATTTTTCGAGGTAAGAAAGGTGTTCTTTAAACGCCGCACGGCCTAGCGGTGTTACCTGATAAGATGTTTTTGGTTTTTTACCAACAAATTCTTTCTTAACTTCGATGTATTCAGATTTCTCCAACGCAGAGGAATGACTTGCTAAATTACCATCGGTGATATTTAAAAGTGTTTTCATCTCGGTAAAATCTACCCAGTCGTTAACCATCAGAACGGACATAATACCCAGTCTGACACGGCTTTCAAAATCTTTATTTAGTTTATCAATAATTCCCATTGGGTTATTTGTATTTTTTGAACATCACCAATCCATATGCGATATGCAGGATACCAAATCCTAAGATCCAAAATATTAAACCATATCCAATATAAAAAAGCGAAATACATCCTAACAAAAGCTCAGAAAAACCTAGATATTTTATATCTGAAAATGTATATTTTTCGGCATTGATAACGGCTAGTCCGTAAAATAATAAAGTAGATGGCGCTACTAAACCGTAATATCCGTGATATATTAATGCTAAACAAAATATTCCTCCTGCTGCAAGTGGAACCGCCAGATTAAACAACATATTTTTTGTGGCAGAGGTCCAAATTGGCAAATTGTATTTTTTACTTTTTCTAACGGTAAAAAAGGTTCCGAATACAAAGGCACAAACTAAAATTATTACGCCTATCCATATTAATTCTGAAACTAAGCTGCCGGATAATATTATGTGTTCGTCAGTAAAATATTCGATTCCATTTACTTTAAAAAGCTGATAGACATATAATCCGCCTATTAATGCCGAAAGTCCCGCGAAAACTCCTGAAAGTCCGCTTAACGATATAAATCTTGAAGAACGCTCCATCATGGAACGAATATGTGCTAAATCTTCTTGGTGCTTTTGATTCATAATTAAAGTACTTTGCGTTACAAAGTTATTATTTATTTTGAATTGACAAATAAAAAATTGTGTTTTTATTTTAAATTATTTGCAGACGTAAAAATGAATTGCGGTTCATAGGGATTAAATGTGTAATCCCTACGGGATATTTTATCACGGGATACTATTTATACTACCGATATATAACTCCTAACGGAGTATTCTGGAGATAAAATATTAAATGGGATTTCTAGGCATCTATTTTTTAGCTACCGATAATAACTCCTAAGAGAGTATTCTTCAGAGATTGTATTAAATACAAATTATTGCTATTCATTTTTCATTCACAACTATTTACAACTCCTAAGCAATTATCTCGGAGAGATTAAATATCGGCAGCTAAAAATCATTTACGACAATTTTTTGTCCCGTAGGGACTACACATTTAATTAATATTTAATAATCATACCTACAAGGTTTTGGAAGTCTTGCAGGAGCGGGATTTGTTGATACCTGAGTGCTGCGTGAGGGATAGAAGCTGGCTACCGAAGTAGCGCGGATAGCCCGACCATGTTTGCGAAAAGGCGCGCAATAAGCGAAAAGATTGGAGCGCCTTTTTGCAAACATGGTCACGCCCAAAGTATAAAAACGAAAAAGCCTATTCGTAAGGAACAGGCTTGTATTTTCATTTATAATTAGAACCATCTTCTTCGCTTAAAAAGGAATACACCAACGGCTGAAAGTACGATTGAAATTGAAAGAAGAATCCAAATTCCGTATTTGATTTCTTCGAGACCGTTTGGAACATTCATACCATATAAACTGGCAATCAATGTTGGTATCATCAAAATAATCGAAATTGATGTCATTTGTTTCATGATATTATTCATGTTGTTCGAAATTACAGAAGCATAGGAATCAACCATTCTTGTCAAAATATCACTGTAAATATTTGCTGTATCTTGCGCCTGGCTTAACTCAATTTCAACATCTTCTACCAAATCTGTGTCGTAGTTTTGTGTTTGTATTTTTAAGTTTTTAATGCGATGAAATAAAACATCATTTCCTTTTAAGGACGTTATAAAAAAGACAAGACATTTTTCAATTTGAAGCAATGTTTGCAGTTCTTCATTTTTAATTGACTTTTCTAAATTATCTTCTGCTACTTTAATCTTTTGATTGATTTGTTTAAGATATTTCAAATACCAAACGCTTGATGAGAGTAAAAGCCTTAAAACCAAACAAAAATTATCATTGATCTGGATATGTTTTTTTTGTGAATAAATCACAAGGTCACAAATAATTTCTGTTCTATAAAAGCTGATTGTTACTTTGATATCATCTTTGAAAACGAATCCTAAAGGTATGGTCTGAAATGGTAATTTGATATCGTTTCTTTTTATAGGAACGCGCAAAACTACTAATGTCCATCCATCTTCTGTTTCGATACGTGGTCTTTCGTCTATATCTTCAATATCATTATAAAAGGCTTCCGGAATTTGAAGTTCTTCTAATAAATATTTTTTTTCTTCTAAAGTTGGTGATTCTACATTAATCCAACAATTCGAACTCCATTCAGGAATTTCAAATAATCCGTCATTACTTTTATAAAATGTTTTCATTTCAAATTCCGAATATTTTTATATCATGTTGTAAAACCAAAAAGCCCATCTTTAGTAGATGGACTTTCTGTATTTTTCATTCTTTTTTGGCTTATTTTTTTGCACTTCTCATTTTGCGTGCTAAAAGAGTATTTTTCAACAACATAGCAATTGTCATTGGCCCTACTCCACCTGGAACTGGTGTAATAAACGATGCTTTTTTGCTTACTTCGTCAAAATCTACGTCACCTTTTATAACATATCCTTTTGGGTTTGATGCGTCATCTACGCGAGTAATTCCAACGTCGATGATCGTTACTCCATCTTTTACCATATCAGCTTTTAAGAATTCAGGAACACCTAAAGCTGTGATAATAATGTCGGCATTTTTAGTGTATTCTTCTAAGTTTTTAGTACGGCTGTGTGTTAAGGTAACCGTCGAATCTCCCGGGTTACCTTTGCGGCTCATTAAAATACTCATTGGTCGGCCTACGATGTGGCTTCTTCCAATTACTACGGTATGTTTTCCTGAAGTTTCTACTTTATAACGTTCTAACAATTCCATGATTCCAAATGGCGTTGCCGGAATGAAACTTTCCATTTCCAATGCCATTCTTCCAAAGTTAGTCGGGTGAAATCCGTCTACGTCTTTATCTGGATCGATTGCCAATAATATTTTTTGCTCGTCGATATGTTTTGGTAACGGCAACTGAACGATATATCCGTCCAGATTATCATCTTCGTTTAGTTCTTTAATTTTAGCAAGCAGTTCATCTTCGGTAATTGTTTCCGGCAGACTTACTAAAGTTGAATCAAATCCGATTTCCTGACATGATTTTACTTTACTTCCTACGTAAGTTAAACTTGCTCCGTTTGTTCCAACTAAAACGGCTGCTAAATGAGGTACTTTTCCTCCGGCTGCTTTTATGGATTGAACTTCGGCTGCAATTTCATTTTTAATGTCGTTAGATGTTTTTTTACCGTCTAGTAGCTGCATTGTGTTTTGTTGTTTTTGTTTCAGGTTTCAAGTTTCACGTTATCGTTGAAACTTACTATTTATGTAATTAAAAAAGTTTCAAGTCTTGGCTTCTTAACTTGAAACCTTAAACTTGAAACTTTTATTATTTTATCTCGGCATTCCTCCTGGCATTCCTTTCATGCCTCCCATCATTTTCATCAGGTTTTTTCCGCCCGGACCTTGCATCATTTTCATCATTTTGCTCATTTGGTCAAACTGCTTCATTAACTGATTTACCTGCTCGACTTTCGTTCCGGAACCTTTAGCGATTCTGGCTTTTCTTTTTACGTCGATAATGGCTGGTTTGCTTCTTTCTCCTGGTGTCATGGAGTGAATGATTGCTTCAATATGTTTAAAAGCATCATCTTCAATTTCTACGTCTTTCATGGCTTTTGAAGCTCCTGGTATCATTCCTACCAAGTCTTTCATATTACCCATTTTCTTTACTTGCTGAATCTGCGTTAAGAAATCATCAAAACCGAATTCATTTTTAGCGATTTTCTTTTGAAGTTTTCTTGCTTCTTCTTCGTCAAATTGTTCCTGAGCTCTTTCTACAAGTGACACAACGTCTCCCATACCTAAAATACGCTCAGCCATACGATCTGGATAGAAAACATCAATTGCTTCCATCTTCTCTCCTGTACCAACAAATTTGATTGGTTTGTTTACAACCGATTTAATCGAGATTGCTGCTCCACCACGAGTATCTCCATCTAATTTCGTTAAGATAACTCCATCAAAATTTAAAATATCGTTGAAAGCTTTTGCTGTATTTACAGCATCTTGTCCTGTCATAGAGTCGACAACGAACAATGTTTCTTGCGGCTGAATTGCTTTGTGTACACGTGCAATTTCATCCATCATTTCCTGATCTACTGCTAAACGTCCTGCAGTATCGACGATAACTACATTGAATCCGTTTGCTTTTGCGTGTTTAATTGCGTTTTGAGCAATCTCAACAGGATTTTTATTTTCTGGTTCTGAGTAAACCTCAACACCTATTTGATCTCCAACAACGTGTAACTGATTGATCGCCGCCGGACGGTAGATATCACACGCTACAAGAAGTGGTTTTTTATTTTTCTTCGTTTTTAAGAAGTTGGCTAATTTTCCTGAGAAAGTAGTTTTACCAGAACCTTGAAGTCCAGACATTAATATAACGCTTGGATTTCCAGATAAATTAATTCCGGCAACATCACCTCCCATTAATTCTGTCAGCTCATCTTTTACCAGCTTCACCAATAATTGTCCTGGCTGAAGCGTTGTTAAAACGTCCTGACCAATTGCTTTTTCTTTTACTTTGGTTGTAAAATCTTTAGCAATTTTAAAGTTAACGTCGGCATCAAGTAAGGCACGACGAACTTCTTTTAAGGTATCGGCAACGTTTACTTCTGTAATTTTACCGTGTCCTTTTAATATATGGAACGCTTTATCTAACTTATCACTTAAATTATCAAACATACTATTTTCTTTATTTGAAGTGCAAAGATAATCTAATTAGATATTTCAGGCAATTTTTATTTAACTGCAATTTTGCCACGAAGGCACAAAGACACAAAGTTTATTTTGTTTTTTCTTGTCAGGGCGTCATTTTTTTCTTTCTCGCATATTTAGCAGATAGGCAGATTATTTTTTAGATAGAATATGAAAAAAATCTGCTAAATCTGCGAGAGTAAAAAAAAGCGCAAAGAATAAAAATCTTTGCGCCTTAGTGCCTTTGTGGCTATATTTTAAAATTGAAAATAGATAAACGGCTGTGAACCGGCAACTGCTGTTGCGTAAACGATCCAGTAAACTAAGCCCAGAATTATTGCTTTTATTAGTAATGGTGTTTTATCGAAAACCAATTTCATTTTGTCTGTGATAACTTCTGGTAAGAAATGCCAAACGTATCCGAATAACATTAATAAGAATACATTCTTATACCCTAAAACTATAGCTTTCCAGTTTTGCGGCTCGAAAGTTAACTGACCAATATTATTGATTACTTGTAAGGCTGTTTCGAAATCTCTGGCGCGGAAAAAGATCCAGCAGAAAACTACAAAATGGAATGTAATTAGAATCGAGAAAAATCTCCATAAGAAATTACTTTTTCCGTCTTTTTTAGAAGGGAAGAATTCAAGGAAAATTTTGTGAACCGCTAAAGCTAATCCGTGTAAAGCTCCCCAAACAATAAATTGTGCTCCCGCTCCGTGCCACAATCCGCCTAAAAGCATTGTGGTGAAAAGATTTAGATTGGTTACTAAAGTTTGTTTTCTTTTGTTTGAAAGCAGAAATGATAAACAAAATAGCGCAATCGAAATTGAAGCAATAATCAACGGAATTATGCTGGTATTGTAACTTGTGATTCCCCAAAGCAATAATCCGAAGAAAAATAAACTTGGGAATAAGAATCCTGCAAATGAACCTTCTCTGTTTCCTCCTATCGAAATGTATAAGAAATCTTTTAACCAGGTTGAAAGTGAAATGTGCCATCTTCTCCAGAAATCGGTAATCGAAGTTGATTTATATGGCGTTCTAAAGTTGGCTGGTAATTTGAATCCTAATAATAAAGCGATTCCGATTGCCATATCTGAATATCCTGAAAAGTCGCAATAAATCTGTATGGCATATCCGTAAGATGCCATTAAATTTTCAAACGAAGTGTAATTTAAAGGCGTATCAAAAACGCGATCTACAAAGTTTATTGAGATATAATTTGATATTACTGTTTTCTTAATTAATCCGCCAATAATCAAAAACAAGGCATTGTTTACATCTTGTCTTGTTAAGTTTAGCTTTTGATAAATCTGCGGCAGGAAATCTTTTGCGCGCACGATTGGCCCGGCAACTAACTGCGGGAAAAACGAAACGAAAAATAAGTATTCAATGTAGTTTTTCGTTGGTTTAATTTCTTCACGGTAAATCTCGATAATGTAACTCATCGATTGGAAAGTGTAGAATGAAATTCCGACCGGAAGGAAAATATCATGAAATTTAAAATGTCCGTTGAACATATCGTTATACGTTCCAATCATAAAATTCATGTACTTGAAATAACCTAACAATCCTAAATTCAGGATTACACTTATCACCAAATATACTTTCTTGGTAGCGACTTTTGTTTCTTTATAGATAATTTGGCTCAAGCCATAATCTACAACTGAAGAAAGTAATAATAGTAAAAAGTAAATTCCGCTTGACTTGTAATAAAAGAAAAGCGAAAAGAGAATAACGTACGTTAGTCTTAAATAAAATGTTTTGCGTAAAAAGCCGTACACAAAATAAAAAACCAGAAATAATCCTAAGAATAAACCTGTATTAAATAATAGTTTTTCGTCTGGATTATAAATAAACCAGCCTTTAACTTGTTCTATTGTAATTGCACCAAAATTTTGGATGAACCAATTATTGATGTTATCTATTGTTATCAACTTACTTCTTTAATTTAAAATTATCGTATGCTTTTAAAAATGCCTCTGAAAACAAATTCCCTTGTTTTTCGTATCCTTTTTTAGAATAATGAACCCAATCAGGACCAATTAATTTTGCCGATTTTAGATTTCGAATTCCTTCCATTCCGCCAAATTCATCATATAAATCCCAAACGGCAAAACCATCAGTTTGTGCGATTTCAATAATTTGCTTGGTGTAATCTTGAATGAATGTATTCGGTCTTTTTCTAAGCAGAGACGGCGGCGGTGTCATTACAATTATTGGAACATTTATATTCTGCGCTTTTATGTTGCTTATAAACTCTCTTAATTGTTTGATGTAATTTCCTGATTCCAGTTTCTCGTAACTTTCATTTGTTCCGAGTGAAAACACCAACATATCTGGATGTAAAGCTTTTAACTGTTCAAAAAACAACGGATATTTATTATAATCTGAATATTTTGCTCCATTTACTCCAATGCCGCTGTAGATTAATCCCGGTGCATCTTTTTCTAAAACAATTCCGTTTAGTTCAAATTTTGAAGCTTTTTTATTCGGAATCAAATAAATCTTATCTAAAGCTTTTTCTGAATTATAATAATGTGAATACGAATCAGATTCCATGTTTAAAGAAACATATTCAGATGTTTTTATATTTCTGGACTGTGTTTCGTTTGTCGGAATTCTTAATATTCTTCCTGCTCGAATGTTGTTTGATTTTAGCGAATTTGCTCTTTTTATTTCAGCAATCGAAACATTGTATTTATCTGCAATTACAGAGATTGCTTCTCCTTTTTTAATTTTATGCTTGATTATTTTAGGTTCTGCTGTTTCAATAAATTTGGTTTGAGATGCTGTTGACAAATCAAACATGTCTTCATTTTGAGGTGTTATTATTTTTATTGAATTGAACTTATATACCGGATCTTTAATATTCAGTTCTAAAACAAATCCGCCGGAATCTCTCCAAAGTCCAATTCCGCTTAAACCAACAGGATAATTTCTAACCGGATAAATATTTCGATAGGTTTCCCAAACTCTGTTGCAGCGAAAACGCTCGTTGTAAGATCCGTTTGTTTTAGCCAATTGGTACGGAAAAACTAATCCGCGGCCGGCATTTCCAAATTTTCTTTGCAGATTTTTCCTGATTTCATTGGTCATTAAATCTCCCTGAATGTGAGAATCTCCAATATGAACAATATTTATTTTTTGATTGTTATCGCTTTCATTGTCTTTTAATTTCTTAAAAAAACTTTCTAAAGCTTTCGCATTGTAAATATTATTTCCGTTGAAAGATTCAACTGTTGTTGAATCGACTTTACTAACCATATTTTTAGTTATTGGAGGTGAAACTGGATTTTGCGGTTTATCATTTGTTGAGAAAAACAGACAACAAAAGAAAATAATAAGTTTATTCATTTACGCTATCTTTTTCTACAGAGACGGAATCTGCTTTGGGTTTTCTAATCGCTTTAGGTCTAACGCCTGTTTCACGTTTTTGACGTAAAATTTTATATTGTTCGTATCCGTTATTTAACTGACTGTATAACAAATTACCAATTGCTTTTGCGCCTCTTTGGTTAAAATGTGTGTAATCTTTATTGGCTTTTGCAGGAGATTCATCTACCCATTTTACCATCGATCCGTCACCCCCCATTAAGGTATATAAATTTACAAATCCTGATTCGGTTTCTAAAGCATACTTTTTCTGTGCTTTCATTAAAGGAACAACTGCAGAATCAGTTTTCATTTCTAAATCATATTTAGTCGATTTATCTGCTGTTGAAACAATTAAAATAGAAACTCCCGGAAATGATTCTTTTATTTTGTTTACGGTTTTTGTCATTCCTTTTTCATACCAGAAATAGTTTTTGGTTCCGTAATTCAAAACGTTAGTTCCGTAGTGAAGTACAATTAAATCGTATTTCAGGTTATTATCAAAGGCTTGCATTACGCTGGCATCAAACATAGAAATTGGCAGTCCTGAATTTCCTCTTTGAGAGAAATTATCAACGTGAACACCAATCCCATTGTCAAAATTAAATCCGTAAATTGGAATTGAATCGGCATTAATAAAGTTTGCTTTGAAAGCTTTTATACTTCCCGAAGTAACTTTTAAAGTGTTTACTAAGTTGTTTGGAGTAAGGCTTTTTTTCAAGGTATCTTTTCCGATAATGAAATTTACGTTTCCTCTTTTAGATGCTCTTCCGTAAAATAAAGTTGGATTATCTAAAGTGGTTGTATGTTTTGGAAGTCCTGCTTCATATTGAACCCAGGTTGGGTTTGTCTGGTCATTTGCAAAAAACACATGTCCGTTTACACCAAAAGGGCTTGCAGGTCTTTTTACATTTAGGTATGATTGTGTTTTCCAGTTTTTAGAATAGGTGGCTTTAACAGAACCTCTTGACGCTGCAGATTCTGAAGTTATGGATACGAAACCAACTCCGTTCCCGCCAAAACGGTCCTGATAATTGTTACGCACATCCTGAACGATTAAATCTCCATCGGTCATAGAATCTCCATAATAAGCAATTCTAACATGCCTTTGCGGATTCTGTTCTAGTTGGTATAATTTTTCGTAAAAAGAAATCAGATATTGATATCCTTTGTAATTATCGAAGGTTTCTGATGGGAATTCAATACCTTCAGAAGCATCATAAACAATTTTCTGCTGGCCTAATTTACGTTCGCTTTCTTCGATGCTGTCACTTTTTAGTGACAATGAATCTTTTGCTACTGATTCAAGAAGCAGACTGTCTATAAGTACATTTTTGGAATCTACTTTACTATCAGAAAAAATTTTATCTGGTAAGATTTGTTTAAAACCAATAAAAGCAACAAATGCTAATGCTACGATTGCGAAAGATTGAAAGAAATATGACTTAGTATTCACTTAATAAATTAAATTTAAAGAAATAACTACGAATGCTTAGAATTGTTGCAAAATTCCTACTAATTCGTAATGTATAAATGTAGACAAAGATAGAATTAAACATTCATTTTTAATAATAAAGAAATAAAAAAAAGAGGCTAGATAAATCTAACCTCTAAATCAAAAAAAAATAAAAAAAACAAAGCTAATGATTAACTAAATTTTTGATGTTAAAACATCATAACCTAGAATGAAATAATCTTTATAATCTTTAGATTTTTCATTATGTTATTTCAAGATAGCGTATTCCAAAGTTGGATATCCTCTTTCTCCTGCAGCATTTGTCATTCCTAAGAATTTAACTTTATAATAATTTCCTGCAGCATCTTTCACAACATAAAAACGATCTGTTCTGATACTTGGTAAAGTGTTTGGTCCACCACCACTTCTCCAGTTAGCACCAATTATTCTTTGATCTGTAGCAGAAACTGTAAAATTAGCTTCTACAACTTTAGCTTTTGTAAAATCTGCATAAGCAACACCATCAGCAACTAAAACTTGGTAAGCTTTAGTTCCAGCTTTTGCATTTGTAGTGATAAAGTCAGAATATCCGTAAGTAACTTCAGTTCCTGCATTTAAATAATTAGTAAATACCGTAAAGTTTAAATCCCATTTTGCTTTTTGAGGCTCAACAGAAAATGTATTTCCTGTTGTTAAACTGAAAAATGTAAAGTTAAAATCAGCATCTTTAGCAATAACTTTTTCTGTAAAAGTAGCAGAAGCTAAATCAGCATATTGAATTTTATATCCATTTCCACGTCTCAAAATTCTAACTTTTTTCCATCCTCTTGCATCTCCATCAACACTAACTGAACCTGTTGCAGGTTTAGTTGTAGAAACTGCAAATCCTAGATTTACTAAATAAACTTTATTGTCAGCATCTGTAGCTGAAATTTCAGCAATTGCAGTTCCAATTCCAGCACCTGCACCTTCTAAAACACCAGTTGGGTTATCAACATATCCATTTGAAGCTGCTGTAGTTCCTGCTCCAACTGCTACATCAGAATCACTTTCCTGCGGCAAAGTAATATCAGAAGTTGCTAATTTTTTTACCGCCATTTTTAGAGATCCATTGATTACCACTCTAAACTCTGAACCTGTAGAAAATCCAAAATCCCAAGCAGCTCTATTTACAGATTTAGATTCTTCAGAACTTAAATCAAGATAAACTTGATTTGGTTGATTTGCCCCACCTACTGCTGGCTGTAACGTTGCTCCAACTGTTGGGATTTCAACGTCTGGAGTATTATCATCATCACTTGAACAAGATGCAAGAGATAAGAACGCGAATGATAGTAATAATAATTTTTTCATTTTATTTCTGTTTTTATATTAAAGATTAAGGTTATATGCTAATTTTAAAAAGTAAGAACGCCCGTATGCAAGCAATAAATTTGATGATGTGGCATGTCCGGCTCCTTCATTTGTTCTAGATTGATTTACATTGGTTACATCTAAGATATTTCTTGCCCCTAGGGTTACTTCAAAGTGATCTTTAAAAAAGTTTTGTCTGATTGATGCATCCAACCAGCTGCTTGGATCGATTTCAGAAATGATATATGCAGAATTTCCTTCTACAAACTGTTGGCTTTTTCCGTTGTATTTATAATATCCAGAAATTATTGTTTTCCATTTTGGAACTGTATAAGAAGCACTAGCATTTAGATTAAATGAATACAGAAATTGATCATCTGAAACAAATTTTGCATTGTCTATTTTTTGTGAAACACCTATAAATGCGGCACCAATATTAACTGTCAGGTTATCTATTTTTAACTGGTTCGTCGCAGAAAAATTCCACATTCTGTATTTGCTAATGTTTATATATTGATATTCCGGGCTTCCTGTATCTGGATTATCTCTTACATACGCCATATCAATTCTGTCGTTTACATCCAGGTAACTTCCGGCAATGGTATTTGAAAGCTGTACTCCTGAAGAAAATGAAGTAAATTTTTTAATACTCGCTTCATAAGAAGTACTGGTTTCCGGTATTAAATTTTCGTTCCCAACAAAAAAATGCCCGTCAAAAATTTGTTTTGAATATAATTCGTCAAAATTTGGTGTTCTAAAACCTGTACCATAAGAGCCTCTAACTTCAAGTCCTTTATCAAATAAATATCTAAGACCAATAGAAGATGCATACTGATTTTTAAATTTTGATTGTGCAGAAAATCTTAATCCTGGTTTAATTGAAAATCGGTCAGTAGCCATAATTTCCGACGAAGCAAAAAAGTCATAATTTTCAAGTTTTTTATGTACTGCAGAAGTATTATTATTTGGCTCTTGAACTAGTGCAAAACCATTATTATTTACAAACTCATAGCCTAATTGCAGGTCAACAGTTTTATCTGAGAAAAAATTATTTATGGTTCCTGTAGAAGAAATAACTTCCATAGACTGGTCTTTTACAGTAACATTTTTGTCTTCTTTTTTTGTATATAAATAATATTCAAAATCTTCTACTTCACGCTGTTGTTTTTGGTGAGAAACAGATACGTTGTAATTTAATTGTGAAAACAATGTTCCAGTAGCATTTAAATTGTGAAAATATCTATTAGTAAAATATCTTTTATCAAAAGCGTAACGATAAGAACCTAATTCAGGAGTAAAATTTGATTGTACCGTACTATTATAATAGTCTACATTTTCATCTAAATATTCGAATTTATAGAAAAATCTAAAATTATCTTTGTGATAAGATATTAACGCACTTCCGTTTAATTGATCTTTTGGCAGCCAGCTGTAGCCTCTTGTAGTATCATTTTCAAGATAATCTTTTCCATTTTTGTCTGCTAAATATCCTTGAAAATCATTTCTATTTACCCCAGCACTTACAAACCAATTTTTGCTGAATGTATGTGCAATGCGTAAAGATTGAATATGACGCCCTTTTTCAAAAAGAGAATATTCATTATTAACCGTTTCTTCCTGAACAGCTGCGTTTATATTCCATTTATATTTTGAAGATTTTCTTGTAATTATATTTAAAACACCACTTACAGCATTTGCTCCATAACTTACTCCCATTGAACCTTCAACAATTTCAATATGATCAACATCATTAAGGTTAATTTGCGATAAATCTGTATTATTTCCCAGACCTCCCTCATTAACCAATGGAATGTTATCTACCAAAATTTTAAAATATTGTGCGTCTAATCCAAACAAAGAAACTGTAGAACGCCCGCTTGTACTACTCGGTCTTACTGTAATATTTAAATATTGATTTAAAACATCTCCTAAATTATTCGCTGCTAAATTTTGAATATCCTGATTTGATATTACACGAACATTAAATACAGATTTCTTAATAGATTGTGGTTCAAACTGGCCTGTAACAACCACTTCAGATAGTTTTTCTTGAGACGCAATAGTATCTTTTTGCTGTGCAAATGAGATTTGACAGAAAGTTAATACAGCAAAAAGGGATAGTTTTATTTTCATTATTTTTATTCAGTCTTAATAATCTATGCAAATATATAACTATTTTTAATTGTTCTAAATAAAATTTATATATTTGCAAAAATTAAAAACAAATAATAAGTTATGATTTCAAAAAGCCTTTATTTATCAGCCATTATGGCTTTGACATGTGGTCTTGGTTTTAGTCAGGACAAGAAACAACAAGACATAAAATCAATTAAATCTATGTGTGGTTGTTATGAAGTGAAGTTCAACTTTGCAGAAACTTTTCAATATGCTAAAGATTCAGCTACATACAAACCTTCACAGACTAAACATGAATCTGCTTTAGAATGGGTAGAATTGTTAGAAGATACTCCAAACAAAATTGTTATGCAGCACTTATTAATCGTAAGTGATGATATGATTATCAAACACTGGAGACAAGATTGGTTATTTGAAAACACAGACTTATATTCTTTTGATAAAGGAACATCCTGGAAATATAAAAAGCTTGACAAAAAAGCTGTTAAAGGGCAGTGGACTCAAAAAGTATATCAAGTAGATGACAGTCCAAGATATGAAGGATCTTCAACTTGGGTACATGTTGACGGACAAGATTACTGGACAAACGTTGCAGATGCTCCGCTTCCAAGAAGAGAGCAGACAAAACGTAATGACTATAATGTTTTAAAAAGAAGAAATATTCACGAAATCACTGCTACAGGATGGAATCATGAGCAAGATAACGACAAACTTATTCGTGATGACGCTGGAAAAGATGTTTTGTTAGCGCAGGAAAAAGGATTTGATGTTTATACTAAAGTTCCAGACATCAAATGTATCGCTGCTCAAAAATGGTGGAAAGAAAACAATGCGCTTTGGAAAAATGTTCGTGACAAATGGCAGACTCTTTTCGACAGACATAAAGACTTAAACTTAGAAGCTAAAGTTGATAGAAAAGCGCTTTATTCTCTTTTGTTTGATTTAAAACCAACTGCAACAAAAGCAGAATCTGATGCAATTATCGACAAATTTGTAAAATAAAAAATGTTTGTGTTAGTTGTAAAAAAGCCGGTAATTTTGAGATTACCGGCTTTTTTTATGACTTTAATTTTGTTATAAAGGATTCTGAACAATTAATGGATTTGCATCTATTTCTGCCTGCGGAATTTGAAAGATAAATTTATTATCTCCAGCTGGAATATTAAATTTACCAAATGCAGTATGGTTTGATCCAACATAATCTCTGTTTAAAGCTACTCCTAATCGTTTCATATCAAACCATGCATAACCTTCACCCCATAATTCAATTCTTTTTTGAAGTATGATTTCGTTTATCAAAGCTGTCCCTGTATTAGTTGACAACACATAAGCAGGATCTCTTGTTATTGTTATGTCATATAAAGCTTTTCTAGCCAGTGATTCATTTCCTGATCTCGCATATGCTTCGGCTTCTATATAGTACATGGCTGCTGCTCTTAAATAAATATAATCACCAGCATCTATTGTTGGATCTATAAATTTCAAATTAGCATAGGCAGGTAATGACGGATATGTTGAATTACCATCAGGAGCTACGAAAGCATTTTTTCTATAGTCAGTACCTGAAATACTATTATATAAAGTAATATCAATATTTTTATAAATTCCAAGTCCTCCCGCATATCCAGATTCATTCGTATTATCAAAATGGGAGAAAAAACTAGCGACAAAAGAACTTTGTGCTGAAGTTATTGATGCTCCCCACATTGTATCTTTATTACTAACATCATAAAAACCCTGCATCCATTCGTTTTCAGTTAGCAGAGGATATTTTTGTCTAGCAGCATTTGCTAAAACTGCAGCTTCAGAATATTTTCCTATTTCTAAATAGACATCTGCCAAAAATGCTTGAGCAACAGACTGATCAATTGCATTATTGTTTTTACGTTTATTTCCTTCTAGTAAAGTAATCGATTCTGTTAAATCTTTTTCAATTAGGCTATATACTTCACTTACTGTAGACCTTGCCTTACCTTCAAAAACTAATTCAGTATAAAGAGGTACACATAATTTATTTTCATTGCCAATATATGTAGGTCCATACATACGGGCCAGCATAAAATAAAAATAACCTCTTAATGCCAAAGCCTGTCCTCTAATTGCTTTAAGTTTATCATCTGTAATTCCTTCTGGAATCCCAGCCAATACAACATTTGTAGTTTTAATTTGAGGATAATATGTACTCCATGCTAATCTTGATCTAGTATTCGTTTGTTGCCTTCCTTGATAATTATAAAAATTACTATACCAACTTGATTTTGTCATTAGCATATCGTTAGACATTAAATCAGTAGCTGCCAAAATAGATTTGTGCCCATAATCTTCGTGATTTGTAATCGACAAACCATATGATCTTAATGCAGAATAAATTCCATTAATAATAGCTTCGTTTGCTTCTGCTGAAGCCGCAAGTTGCTCATCATTTATAGTTGATTGTGGTGTTGTATCAAGAAACTCACTTTCACAACTTGTAAAGATCAACAACGATAATGACAATATTATTATTTTTTTCATGATTTTAAAAATTTACAGTTAAACCAAGTGAAATGGATTTCATAACACCATACACATTTAAAGATTGACCATTATTAGTTCTTGCTCCTAAATTATTCAATCTTGGATCCATTCCTTTTCTTTCAGACCACAAAGCCAAATTTGAGCCCATCAAGCTAAACTTTGTAGATTGAATTCCAAGATCTAAAAGCTGTCTATTTTTAAAATCATACGATAAAGAAACATCCTGCAAACTGATGTAGTCTGATTTTATTAAGAAAAAATCAGAGTTTGACATTTGTAGAGTAGAAACATGATCAATTCGTGGAATATTAGAAGTAGGATTATCAATTGACCAAGCTTTACTTACATCTTTGTGATAATTTTGACCAATACCATCTGATCCGGAATACATTGCTGTTTGATATACTCCATCATACATATATCCTCCAAACTGGTAAGCAAAACCTGCTTGTAATGTCAAGTTCTTGTACCTTACCATTGTACCAAATCCTCCATAAACATCCGGATTGGCATTTTTCTTACTTAAATACTGAGTTGCATTCCCGTAAACATTTGTTGTCACTTTTCCTGTTACATTCCCTGAAGCATCTTTTTGATCCATATACCATAATGAATCCCCATTAGTTTTATCTACCCCAGCAAATTCTCTTAAATAATAAGAGTATGCAGGAGCTCCTACTTCAAATCTAAAAATACCGTTTGTAAAAGGACTTGGCAATGCCGTTATCTTGTTTTTATAATGAGTACTATTTGCCCAGATATTAAAATCAATGTTTTCAGATTTTAATACATCAAGTCCTAAATTAATCTCGATTCCTTTATTTGACATGTCTCCAATGTTTTCTGTAATAAACGAAACTCCTGTAGATGGTGAATTAGGACGGTTATATATCAAATCACTTACATTTCTTTCAAAATATTCCGCTTCAATATTTAACCTATTAAACAATTGAAGATCAAATCCAATATTTAAGTTTTTAGATTTTTCCCATTTAATTTTTTCATTTCCTTGATAAACGGTAAGTACACTAGCATTTCCTTCTGCATCAGGTACAATCTCATATTGAGTTTGATATGCATAATAATTTCTTGAACTACCAAAATAAGAACGATGTGTTATTTGTGATGTTGCAGGGTAGTATATATTATCATTACCTTGTTCTCCATAACTACCTTTTATTCTTAAATCATTAATCCATTTAGATTTAGGGAAAAATGATTCTTTTGCAACAGACCATGCTCCTCCAAATCCATAGAAATTACCCCATCTATTTTCTGGAGAAAATACAGATGATCCGTCTCTTCTAAAACTACCATTAACAAAATACTTGTTTTTATAATTATAGTTTACTCGTGAAAAATAGCCTTCAACTTTATATAAATCATTATATCCGTCCAAATAATTATAAACAGTTGCATTACTCACAACTGGCAAATCTGGTATAACAATACCGCTTTTTTGTCCAGTTAGCATTTTTGATGTAAAATCAGATGATTCATGACCTATTAAAATATCTAAACTATGATCACCAAATGTTTTTTTCCAAGATAACAATTCTTGGTTTGTTATTGTATAATCATTTTTTGTAGAAGTTCCAATTCTACCATTAACTCCCATATCGTCACCTCCAAGTCCTGTAGTAGAATTTAAATAATATCCAGACAGTAAATCATATCCAAGATTATATCTAAAGTTGAAATTTTTTAAAAAGTCAATAGAAACATAACCTCTGGCTCCAAATTTATTCTCTTCGTTTAGGTTAGTATTTAACAAAGTAGTTGCATAAGGATTAAGATTTGAACCATATGGGCGATCTCCTGATTTATTAAATTCATATGCTTTGGTTCCATCTGCATTCATAATATAGTTTCCGTTATTATCTCTTTGCCAAATAGTATAAATTGGAGCAATATTTCTAGCCCAATAAAATAAGTTACTATAAGTAGTAGACGAAACTTGTGAAATTGGAGCATTTTGATCTGAATTTGCATAATTTAAATTAGCCCCAACTTTCACTTTGCTATTCACGGTATAATCTACATTTGCTCTAACAGTTGCACGTTTAAAATTAGAGTTAATTGTATATCCATTATCTGAAAGATAGCCTACTGATAAATAAGTATTAAGATTTTCCGTACTTCCAGATAGACTTAAAAAGTGTTCAATTCTTGTAGCGTCTCTAAATAGGCTTTTAGACCAATTGTCATGATATAATAATTTTGCATTTGGGTTTAATTCTCCTGTTGCTGGATTTATTACTTGATTATTAGGAACATTATAATTATTATATCCTAATGAATATGTATCCCCACTAATTAAGTTTTGAGCAGCAACAACTGAAGCATTAGCAGGAGTTTGTCCCTGATAAATTAAGCCATTTCTAATTCTATTATAAACCGTTTTATAATATTCTCCAGGATCAGTAATCATATCATATTCAGGAACTGCTCTTGAATTAACTCCAATTTTAGTTTCATATGTTACATTCAATTGTCCTTTTTTACCTTTTTTAGTTGTAATTATAATTACACCATTTGCTCCTCTACTTCCGTATAATGCATTTGATGAAGCGTCTTTCAAAAAGCTTACTGATTCAATATCCTGAGAAGATATCGCGTTAATATCACCGTTATAAGGTATACCATCTACAACGTATAATGGTTCGTTAGAAGATGAAATTGATCCGATTCCTCTAAATCTTACTTGTGGCTTATCTCCAGGCTGCCCAGAATTAGCAGCAATTTGTACACCTGCAACTTTACCCGTTAAGGATTGAACTGCATTTGATGACTGAGTATTTTCTAATTGTCTGGCATCAATTTTAGTGACAGCTCCAGTAATCTCTTGTTTTTTTTGTGTTCCAAAAACGACCTGAACAACAACCTCTTGCAACTCCTCTCCTCCTTCTTGTAACTTTACATTAATTACGGACGTTGTTCCAACTGTTACAACATTATCCTTCATCCCCATATAAGAAAAAACCAAAACATCCCCGGTCTTTGCTTTAATCGAATATTTTCCATCTAAATCTGATTGTACACCATTACTTGTACCTTTTACAACAACATTTGCTCCTGGAATTGGTCCAGCAGCGTCCGCCACAATCCCAGATATCGTTCTTTCCTGCGCAAAAAATAAATGCGTTGTAAGAACAAACACCAGAACTAACAGCCCTTTAATTTTTCTTTTCATTATAGTTTATTTGAATTAAGGAGCGCAACTTATAAAATTAAATTAATTTTAACAAGATTTTATTTCGTTTTAACATTAAAAAATGTAGTGTAATTTTTACAAATAAAAAAACCGCCTAAACTCAATTAGACGGTTGATAATCCTTATAATTCTTACTAAAAGGGTACTAATTCAAAATAGATAAAAATGCTATAAGGAAAATATCTTCATATATTTAGATAAAATTCCGAAAAACTAATCAGTTATTTTATAACTGATAACTAATTAATAAACAAGGAATTAATTCAATTTAAATTTAATACTTCTCAATTTGCGAGCGCAAAATTAACATGAATTATCTTTAATTCATATGCGAAAGCAATATTTAACTTAAAATATGTCTTATCTTATTATTTTTCATTCTTTTAGTGAACAATTCTAAAACAAAAAGCCGATAGTTTTTAAACTATCGGCTTTTTTAAATTCTTATATAAACTTTTTACATTCTTTCCGGAACTTCAATTCCTAATAACGTAAAAGCAGATTTTATAACTTCGGCAACTTTCTGTGAAAGCTGTACTCTGAAAATCTTTTTAGTCAAATCAACTTCACCTAAAATATGAACAGATTGATAAAACGAATTATATTCTTTTACTAAATCATAAGTATAGTTTGCAATTAATGCCGGACTATGATTTTGTGCTGCATTTTGAATTACTTCCGGGAAAAGTTCGATTTGTTTTACCAGTTCTTTTTCTTTTTCGTGAAGCTCTTCAATATTTGTTTTTTCAGAAAAATCAAAATCGGCTTTACGTATAATTGATTGAATTCTGGCATATGTATATTGAATAAAAGGACCTGTATTTCCTGCAAAATCTACAGATTCTTCGGGATTAAACAGAATACGTTTTTTAGGATCTACTTTTAAAATATAATATTTCAAAGCTCCAAGACCAATTGTTTTATACAATTTTGCTTTTTCATCGGCAGAATAACTGTCTAATTTTCCTAGATCTTCAGAAATTTGTTTGGCTGTATCTGTCATGTCCTGCATTAAATCATCAGCATCTACAACAGTTCCTTCACGGCTTTTCATTTTTCCGGAAGGTAAATCAACCATTCCGTACGATAAATGATATAGACTTGAAGCCCAGTCAAAGCCCAATTTTTTCAGAATCAAAAACAAAACTTTAAAGTGATAATCCTGCTCGTTACCAACAGTGTAAACCATTCCGCCAACATCTGGCATATCTTTTACACGCTGAATTGCTGTTCCAATATCCTGCGTCATATAAACCGCAGTTCCGTCAGAACGTAATACAATTTTACGATCAAGACCTTCATCTGTCAAATCAATCCAAACTGAACCATCCGGATCTTTTTCAAAAACTCCTTTATCAAGACCAACTTGTACAACATCTTTTCCTAATAAATAAGTATTGCTTTCGTAGTAATATTTATCAAAATTAACTCCAAGATTGGTATAAGTAGTTGCAAAACCATCGTAAACCCATTGGTTCATTTTTTTCCAAAGTGCAATAACCGCTTCATCTCCAGCTTCCCATTTCTTAAGCATTTCCTGTGCTTCAATAATAATTGGCGCTTGTTTTTTTGCTTCTTCTTCGGTTTTACCCGTTTCTATTAATTGGTTGATTTCTGCTTTGTAAGCTTTATCAAACTCAACATAATATTTACCTACTAATTTATCACCTTTTAAATCTGAACTTTCCGGAGTTTCTCCGTTTCCGAATTTCTCCCAGGCCAGCATCGATTTACAAATATGGATTCCACGATCGTTGATGATCTGTGTTTTGTACACTTTTTTACCAGATGCTTTAATAATTTCTGCAACAGAATAGCCTAACAAATTGTTACGAACGTGTCCTAAGTGCAAAGGTTTATTGGTGTTTGGTGAAGAATATTCAACCATAATTGCTTTGTCAGCAGGATCTGGTGTTACATATCCAAACTTTTGATTGTTTTTTATTTCATTGAAAAAATTCAGATAATAGCTATCTGAAATTACAATATTCAAAAACCCCGAAACTACATTGAAACGTGCCACTTCAGAAACATTTTCAACTAAGTAGTTTCCAATTTTATTTCCTAATTCGGCAGGATTGCTTTTGATCACTTTTAACAAAGGAAAAATCACCATTGTAATATCGCCTTCAAACTCTTTTCTGGTAGTTTGAAACTCGATTTTATCAACAGAAACGTCAAATAATGCTTGTATTGCTTTTTGTATAGAAGGTGTAAGAATTTGTGATAATGACATGTAAACTTATTTTTAAAGTGAGCAAAGATACTGCTTATTCATCAATTAGAGAAAATGAAAAACATATTAAATAACATAATCCTGTTAGAATTTCTTAAAAAAGGTTTTGTTTTGAATGTTAAAATTATCAAAAAATCAAAACGCTAACCTGCTACAAAACAGAACTTCCCAAAAAAATAAAAAGTTTTTTTTACTTTTTATGTAACATATCGACAACAAAATAGTCTTAATAGAGACTTTAAATTTTATTTGAAGCAAAAAAAATCAAAACAAAAACAAAAAAACAACCTCATCATCAATCAAATCAAAATAATCATTATCTCATTATGAAATTAAAATTCTTTCTGCTTGCATTACTGGGGGTAATTGCAACAGCACAAGCCCAGAATACCGGAACGGTCACGGGGAAAATTACCGAAAAATCAAACAATGCACCAATTTCTTACGCAACGGTTTCTCTTAAAGAAAACGGAAAAGTAGTATCAGGCGTTAATACAGATGACAACGGAGATTTTACTTTTAAAAACCTAGCGCTAAAAAGTTATACTATCGAAATTCAATATATTGGATTTAGAAAATATATTGGTTCCGTAATTTTAGCTGATAATAAAAAATCTGCAACTGTAAATGTTTCTCTTGAAGAAGAAGCAACTCAGCTTAAAGGCGTTAATATTGTTGCTGAACGTTCGACAATGGAACAAAAAATTGACCGAAAAGTTATTACTGTCGGGAAAGATTTGACAACTGCCGGAGCTTCTGCATCAGATATTATGAGCAATATTCCTTCTGTAAATGTGGATCAGGACGGAAAACTTTCGCTTCGCGGAAATGACAATGTACGTGTATTAATCGACGGAAGACCTTCTAACATTGATCCTGCTCAATTATTGAAACAAATTCCTTCAACTTCTATCAAAAAAATTGAGTTGATTACAAATCCTAGTGCAAAATACAATCCGGAAGGAATGTCTGGGATTATTAATATTATTTTACACAAAAATGCTAATACTGGTTTTAACGGAAGTTACAGCGGTGGTATTACTTTTGGTGAAACGGCAAAATATAACCAGTCTTTAGATTTAAACTATAAAACCGGAAAAGTAAATTTCTTTGGAAATGCAGGTAATAATTTTGGAACTTATTTTAACGATGGTCACATTCAAAGATTAGATCAGGATATGGTTCAAAAATTAGATATTTCTAATGACAATGATAACTATTTGTATAAAGTTGGAATGGATTATTTAATCAATGACCACAATACTTTATCATTTTACACCAATCAAAATAAATCAAAAGGAACTGGATTAGTAAATACTGATATTGATTACAATAACGGAGATCCGGATATTAAAAATATCTACCAAAAATCGAGATACGAAGGTCCAAACGAAACCGGAACTTACAATTTAGCGTACAAACATATCTTTAAAAAAGAAGGTCATACTTTAGATTTTGAAGGAAACTTTAGTAATACAAGAGAAACTCAGGATGCCAGTTTTGACACTAAAACAACAAAGCCGGATAATACTGCCACCTCTCTTTTATATAACGATTATATTAATGACAAAAGAAAATTAGGTACAGTAAACGTTGATTACGTAAATCCGCTAAACGATAAAACGACTCTTGAAGCAGGTGCAGAAGCGAGAATAACAAGAACTGACAATATTTACAACACAACCAATGCTGCATTTAAATCTTCTGTTTATACTTACGATACAGATATTTATTCTGCATATGTAACTTTTGGTCAGAAATACAAAAAATTCAGCTATCAATTAGGAGCTCGTTTTGAGAGTTATAATGTAAAATCATTTTTAACTCCTGATCAGAAAAAGTTTGATGATGACTACATTACATTATATCCTTCTGCTTATTTAACGTATAATTTAAATGAGAAAAACGTGTTGCAATTAAGCTACAGCCGTCGTGTTGACAGACCAAGTTTAGAGCAGACAAAACCTATTCGTGAGTTTTCTACTCCATTAGTAACTTCATACGGAAATCAAGAATTAAGACCTCAGTTTACTAATTCTGTTGAAATAAATTACACTAAAACTCTTGAAAAAGGAAGCATTACCGCTGGAGTATTTGTAAGGGCTATCAACGATCAAATAAGCAGAACTTTAAGCCCAGATCCTGACGACCCTTCTGAGAAACAACTCTTAGGCTTTACTAATTACGATCACAATAGTGCTTATGGTTTTGACATTTCTGCTAACTATAAAATTACTAAATGGTGGGATATCCAGCCATCTGTTGATTTTTCCAGCATAAACCAGCAAGGTGTTATATTTAAAATTAATCCTCTCTCAGGCAAAAGTGAACCTGAGGAGAAGACCGTTACAACTTCAGCATTCAATGCTCGTATGAACTCAAACTTTAAGCCTACTAAACGTTTAAGCTTTTTATTATTTGGTTTTTACAGAGGCGGCGTTGAAGAAGTTCAGCAACATAGAAATGAAATGTACAAAATGGATATTGGTTCACGCTATACATTGTTAGATAATAAGATGAATATCAGTGTACGTTTTAATGACGTTTTCAACACAATGAAATATTCATTTGACGGTGTTTCCCCTTATCCTCAAACTGGTCAGTTTACCTGGGAAAGCCAAACAGTTTATTTAGGTTTAACTTATAACTTTGGTGGAGCAAAAATCAAAAAATTAGAACGTAAACAAAGAGAAGAAAACACTAATCAAGGTGGTGGCGGAATGTTCTAATCACTGCTTTTATTAGAATCAATTTTAATATTTTTAAATAATTTTCTTGTAGAAAAAAGCCTGAAGTTTGCCAGCTTCAGGCTTTTTTATTTCTTTTTAATGTTATAGAAAATTCCTTAACTCTTTTATTTCTTCGGGATTTGCAGTTTCTGAATTGTTTGTAATTGCAGATGAATGATAAAAAGTCAAATCTAATCGTTCCTGTAATAATTTAATATTTGAAGATCGCAAACCGCCGCCCGGCATTATTTCGATTCTGTTTTTAGCAAGATCTTGTATGCGTTCCAAAGCTAAAATTCCTTCTTCTACATTTATCGCCTGTCCCGAAGTTAAAATCGTTTTAAACCCGCAATCGATAATATCTTCAAGAGATTTTTCTACATCTTTGACCACATCAAAAGCACGATGAAAAGTACAAGGAAGCGGATGTGCCAAATGCACTAATTCCCTATTCTGTCTTTTATTAATATTTCCGCTGTCTTTTAAAATTCCAAAAACAAAACCATCAACACCCAATTTTTTATACTGTTTAATATCTTGTTTCATTTCTACAAGCTCTTCATCAGAATAAACAAAATCGCCGCCGCGAGGTCTAATAATAACATGCATTTTAATATTTAAGCTTTCGCGGACTTTCACTACTAAAATAGAATTTGGAGTTGTTCCGCCAAGTTTCATGTTTTCGCATAACTCAATTCGATCTGCACCATTTTCCTGAGCTATTATGGCAGATTCGTAATTAAAGCATGCTATTTCTAATTGATTTTTTTTCATTGTAAATTATTTAAAAGGGGCTTCGACTTCGCTCAGCCTGACAAACGTTTTCAGAAATCTCAAGACAAGTGTCACCCTGAGAGAAGTCGAAGGCTAATTTACTACTAAACGTCCTTTTTATAAAAATTTTTATGACTTGTTTTATTTAAACATTCTGATAACTTTTTTAAATCTTCCCACTTATCATTTATTATCGCTTCTTTCTTTTTCCTACTCCAGCCTTTTACTTGTTTCTCGAATGCAATTGCCTGATTCACATCATCAAATTCAGTACAAAAAACTAATTGTAAAGGTCTTTTATTAAACGTATAACATTCTTTGTTTATCCCAAACATATGCTCATTTAATCTTCTTTCAATATTATTTGTAAATCCAGTATAATAACTATTATCAGAACATTTTAGTATATAGACATAATACTGTTTCATTTTATTTAAAAATTTTATTTTCAAATAAAAGTAAGAAAAATATCTCTTTTCATTTAATAAGTATTGAACTGCGATTGTCAGGCTGAGCGAAGTCGAAGCCCCGCTCCTATTAGCACGCCCTTTACTTAGCGTATCTAACAAAGTTTATTTAGTGTGAAATTGATATTTTGTCAATAGGGACGTGGGCTTCGACTTCGCTCAGCCTGACAAATCGTTGAGAACAAAAAACACTATCTTAAATCAATAACCCGGATGTCATCATGAGCGAAGTCGAAGGCTCGTTTTGAAGCAGAAGTTTAATTAGAAACAGAGTCAAAGGCTTCCCAATTGGAACGTGGGCTTCGACTTCGCTCAGCCTGACAAATCGCTAGTCATCTAAATAATGGGTATAAAAAAACCTGCTCCAAAACGAAGCAGGTTTTAAATATAATGTAAGATGAATTAATTTACCATTTGATGATTGCACTTGCCCAAGTGAATCCACTACCAAAAGCGGCTAAAACAACAGTATCACCAGATTTGATTTTACCTTGTTCCCAAGCTTCTGTTAAAGCGATTGGAATAGATGCTGCAGTTGTGTTTCCGTATTTCTGGATATTATTATGAACCTGATCATCGCTCAATTTGAATTTGTTTTGAATGAACTGAGAAATTCTCAAGTTGGCCTGATGCGGAATCAACATATCGATGTCTGAAACCTGAAGACCATTAGCTTCTAAACCTTCGTTGATAACTTCGGCAAAACGAACCACTGCATTTTTAAATACAAATTGTCCGTTCATATACGGATAATAACTTTCGTCATTAGGATCATTATCTGCTAAAATATCCGTTACCCAGCGCGCTCCCATTCCCGGTGCCTGTAGAGCCAATTCTTCGGCGTGCTGTCCTTCTGAGTGTAAATGCGTAGATAAAATACCTTTTGTCAAATCTTCTTCACGGCTTAACACAGCTGCTCCTGCTCCATCTCCAAAAATTACTGAAACCCCGCGTCCGCGAGTTGTCATGTCTAATCCGGTTGAATGAACCTCAGAACCAATAACCAAAATATTTTTATACATTCCGGTTTTAATATATTGATCTGCAACAGAAATTGCGTAAACAAAACCAGAACATTGGTTTCTAACATCTAAAGCTCCAACAGTTCTTAACCCTAAATCACGCTGTACTAAAACTCCAGGTCCTGGAAAATAGTAATCCGGGCTTAATGTAGCAAAAACTACAAAATCAATATCTTCTTTGGCAACGCCAGAACGTTCTATAGCAATTTTAGCAGCTTTTACCCCCATTGAAGTCGTAGTATCTTCTCCTCGAATGATATGTCTTCTCTCCTGAATCCCTGTTCGTTCCTGAATCCATTCGTCATTGGTATCCATTATCTTAGACAAATCATCGTTTGTCACAACATTTGAAGGAACATAATATCCTAAGCCTGCTATTTTTGAATGATACATATAATATTGTTATTTGTTAAAAATTTAGAATGCAAATTTACGTATACTTTAAAACATAAGAGTACAAAATACTATTTTTTTCGGTATTAGCAATTTAATATACTTTAATTATCAGACTGTTTAAAAACAATTACTTTTTGAAAAACCAGTTTATTGAGGAATTCATTGAAAAGAATGAAAAATAAGATTTAAAATGTAACAAGACTAAAGTATCTTAGACAAACATTTTGAATACCATTTTTTTTAAACCCAAAAAATTCAACTCATGAAATTAAAGGTTACGTTGTTCTTATTTTTAAATATAGGTTTTTTCTCTTTTGCTCAGGAGAATTTAACTTACCAAAAACCTTCTAAATCTATTTTAGATCTGGCCGATTACCAAAGAGCTCCAACCGTTTCAATGGATACAAAAAAAGAAAATATGCTTTTATTGTACCGAAACACATACAAAACGCTCGACGATTTAAATCAGGACGAAATTCGTTTAGCCGGAATACGAATTAATCCGGTTACGAATATATCAAGCACTATAACATATGTTACCAATTTAAAACTTAGAAAAATAAATGGTAAAGAAGAAACTCAGGTTTCTGGCTTGCCGCAAAATCCAAAAATCGCGAATATTCTTTGGTCGCCAAACGATAAAAAAATCCTGTTTTCTCACACTACAAATACGGGTGTTGAACTTTGGGTTTTGGATGTAGCATCGGCGCAGGCCACAAAACTTACAGAAGCAACTGTAAATGCCAATCTGGGAAATCCGTTTAACTGGTTTTCAGACAACGAAACGATTTTGGTAAAAATGCTTCCAAAAAACAGACAGCCGCTTTTAGATTCTAAAAAAGATTTACCAACCGGACCTATTATTTCAAACACATCTGGAGAAAAATCTCAAAACAGAACCTATCCTGATATGTTGAAAAACAAAAATGACGAAGCTAATTTCGAAAATAGTGTTACGTCTGAATTATACAAAGTCAAATTAGATGGTGATGCTGTTTTATTTAAAGAAGCTGCGATGTTTGCGGGCGAGAAAATTTCGCCAGACGGCAATTATATTATGCTGACTACCATTCAAAAACCATTTTCGTATGTGGTGCCTTTAAACAGATTTCCTTCTAAAACGATTGTTTACGACATTAGAGGAAAAGAAATAAAAACGGTTAACGAAGTCCCGCTGAATGAAATTATGCCAAAAGGTTTTATGGCTGTTCGAAAAGGAAAAAGGGAAATGGCCTGGAGAAATGACAAACCTGCAACATTATCATACGTAACAGCTTTAGATGAAGGAGATCCTGCAAACAAAGTAGATTTTAGAGACGAAGTTTTTCTTTGGGATGCGCCTTTTGATAAAGAAGCTTCATCATTAGTTAAAACACCACAACGTTTTAATACCATTACTTGGGGAAATGACAATGTTGCCGTTGTTTCTGATGAATGGTACGATACCCGAAATGAGAAAACGTATTTGATAAATCCTTCAGATGCAAATCAACAGCCAAAATTAATAACTGATAGAAATTCACAAGATGTTTACTCTGATCCCGGCGTTTTCGAAACCAGAAAGAATGAATACAACAAATATGTTTTAGCTCTTGAAAAAGATAATTTATACCGAATTGGAGATGGCTACACTAAAGATGGCCAGTTTCCTTTTGTTGATGAATTTAATTTAAAAACACTAAAATCAAAACGTGTTTATACTTCGCCTTACAAGGATAAAAAAGAAGAAATTTTAGAAATTGAAGATTTTAAATCAGGTAAAGTTCTGGTTCAGATTCAATCCAAAACAGAATATCCAAATTACTTTTTCAGAAACATTAAAAAACCAAATAGTTTAACTGCGATAACAGATTTTAAAAACCCGTTTGAAAGCATTAAAAACGTCAGCAAAGAGGTAATTAAATACAAACGTAAAGATGGACTGGAACTTTCGGGAACTTTATATCTTCCTGCAGGTTATGACAAGGCTAAAAAAGAAAAACTGCCTTTATTAATCTGGGCTTATCCGGCAGAATATAAAGACAGAAACAGCGCTGGCCAGTCCACTCAAAATTCAAATGAATTTACGTTTCCGTATTATGGATCGTTTGTGTATTGGGTTACAAAAGGATATGTTGTTTTAGATGATGCTGCTTTCCCAATTATTGGCGAAGGAACTACAGAACCAAACGACAATTTTATCTCTCAATTAGTTGATAATGCCGAAGCTGCAATTAATGCTGTAGATGCTCTGGGATATATTAACCGTAAAAAAGTTGCCATTGGGGGACATTCTTACGGTGCATTTATGACTGCAAATTTATTGACCCATTCTAATCTTTTTGCTTGCGGAATTGCTCGAAGCGGTGCTTATAACAGAACACTGACGCCTTTCGGATTTCAATCTGAACAACGTAATTACTGGGAAGTACCAGAAGTTTACAATACTATGTCACCATTTATGAATGCCGAAAAAATGAAAACGCCAATTTTATTGGTTCATGGCGAAGCTGATAATAACCCGGGGACTTTTACTTTGCAGACAGAACGTTATTTTCAGGCTTTAAAAGGTTTGGGAGCGCCTGCAAGAATGGTAATTTTACCGAAAGAAGCACATGGCTATGTAGCCAAAGAAAATATCCTGCACTTACTTTGGGAACAAGATCAGTTTTTAGAAAAATATTTAAAAAACTAATTTATTCTTAAACGACTATAAAAAGTAAACCCGACAGTTTCAAAAACTTGTCGGGTTTACTTTTTTTAAAGATCAAAAATTATCTAATTGGCAAATTACCTCATTAAAGATAATTCAGGCCAAGAAATATTTCATGTTCAAGCGGTAAATCAATTTCACTTTCGAAAAATATTAACTGCCTTTTATAAACGGTTTCAACTAAATAATGGCCTCCCCTAAAATAAGTTCTTCTAATTTTTACCGGAAGTTTAGATTCTGAAACCATTTTAAACTGATGCGGATACACTAATGTTTTATGGGTTTCATCTTCGTACGGAAGCAATAAATGTGTGGCGACCTCATTTACTTCTCCAAATAACGAAGCTACATATTTAGTCTGCGGGTCTTCATATATTTTTGCAGGATCGCCTTTCACGATAATTTCTCCGTGTCGCATTACAATCGCTTCATCTGCAAAAGATAAAGCATCTGTACTGTCATGCGTTGCAATAATGCAGGTGATTCCTTTTTGTTTTAAATATTTAAATAAGTTTCTGCGTAAAGCATTTTTACGAAAAGCATCAATCTGGCTGAAAGGTTCGTCAAGCAAAATTACTTCTGGTTCTAAAGCCAAAACTCTCACCAAAGCTACTCTCTGCTGTTGTCCGCCGCTCAAAAATTTAGCTTTAACATTAGAAAATTGTTCCATTTCTACCATCTCTAACAATTCCTGAACACGAAGTTTTTTCATGTTTGCAAAACCGTTTGAAAGAAACTTTCCAACATTTTCTGCCACAGTTTCATATGGAGACAAATCGAAATCCTGCGCCAGATATTTCATATAAGGCATTCCCGGAATCAAATTGTATTTTGGCCCCAGAATAGGTTTTTCGTTATAAAATATTTTACCTTCATCTAAATCGAACAAACCGTACATAAGCTTTAACAGCGTACTTTTTCCACAACCGCTTTCGCCAATAATGGCAATATTTTCGCCTTTATTGATCGAAAAAGAAACATTATTTATAACTGGTTTATCAGTATACGAAAAAGATATATTTTGAATATCAAGCATGTGTTGTAATTAGAGAGGTCAAATTTACGATGTTTAATTTCTAAAGTCAAAAAAAAGCTGCTTCAATTATGAAACAGCTTTTTTTATATTTTATTTTATCTGAAATTACTTTCCAGCTTCAGCTTTTGCATCGTTAACCATTTTGTCATTTGCTGTAATAGAGAATTCAACACGACGGTTTTGGGCTCTTCCTTCCGGAGTATCATTTGTTGCAATAGGATCAACAATACCTAAACCTGAAGTTTTAAAACGGCTTGATTTTAATCCTTTTGAAACTAAATAAGACTGTACAGAAGCAGCTCTTTGTCCAGAAAGTGTCAAATTATATTCTGGTTTACCTGTATTATCAGTATAACCAAAGATTTGAATATCAGTATCTCCGTACTCATTAAAAACAGGAACTAATTTATCTAAGTTTGCTTTTGCCTGAGGAGTTAAAGTTGATTTGTTTGTATCAAAACGAACAGCGTTCTCATTTAAAGTTAAGTGAATCCCTTCACCTACTCTTTCTACAGACGCACCTGGTAAAGCCTGATCAATTTCACGGGCTTGTTTATCCATTTTGTTACCAATTAAGGCTCCGGTTCCACCACCTACAGCAGCTCCAATTGCAGCTCCTAAAGCAGCGTTTCCGCCTTTTCCTAAATTATTTCCTAAAATACCTCCAATAATACCACCGGCAACTACACCAATTCCGGCACCTTTTTGAGTATTGTTTGCGTTTTTAACTGAATCGCAGCTTGTAAATAAACTAACTAATACAAGTAAACTACTTAAACCTAAAACTGTTATCTTTTTCATTTTTATCCTTTTTAATATTAATTAGCTCTTTGAAATTGGTACGTAACATCTTTTGTTTGTCCGCCAACATTGATATTGTCGATTAACTGAAAAGAGTTATCCGTTAAACCTGCAACTTTTAGTAAATACCCAGATTTTACATTTTTAGATTTCAATCCCGGATCTACAATTTTTAGAACAAAAAGTCCCTGATTGTTAATACTCCAAACAATTGGAGAAGTAAAAGCTGTACAATTTGGAGAATTTAGATTCATTGTACCTTTGTTATTATTTGAAATAAAATTCCAGGTACTGCCAATAAAACATTTAGAATCTGCAAGATCAAATGAAGTTACTTTAATATAATCAGAACCTGCATAAGATACATTAGTAAGTACCCAGTTCCCTTTAATAGCGACTTGAGTAGGTCTGTCAAGTTTAGTCGAAAGCGTTGTTGCTTCTGTTGAAGCTGTAGACGAAGATGATTTGCACGCGAATAACACTGTAGCAATCATGCAAATGAAAATTATTTTCTTCATTTTGTACATTTATTTAAGTTAATACTTACACCTTTAACAATTAGTGTACCACAAATATACGATTCATTAAAATATTAACAGTTCCAAAATCTAATTATTTTCTTTCAAAATTAACATTTACGACAATTTGTCACCTAAAAAAAATTGGTATTTTATTTGACTAAATGAAAATCATCAAGTTAAATTCAAAAAATAAAAAAATATGACAACAGGTAAAATTAATGTTTCAGTAGAAAACATCTTTCCCTTAATCAAAAAGTTCTTATACAGCGATCACGAAATCTTTTTACGTGAGCTGGTTTCAAACGGAACTGATGCTACATTAAAGTTAAAACATTTAATTAGTATTGGCGAAGCAAAAGTAGAATATGGAAATCCGGTTATCGAAATTAAAGTAGATAAGGAAGGAAAAAAAATCCATATTATCGACCAGGGATTAGGTATGACAGCTGATGAAGTTGAAAAATACATCAACCAGGTTGCTTTTTCCGGAGCTGAAGAATTTTTAGATAAATACAAAGATTCTGCAAAAGATTCTGGAATTATTGGTCACTTTGGTCTTGGTTTTTATTCTGCCTTTATGGTTGCAGAAAAAGTAGAAATCATTACAAAATCATACAAAGATGAACCTGCTGCACACTGGACTTGTGACGGAAGCCCTGAATTTACTTTAGAGCCGGCTGACAAAACTTCACGTGGTACAGAAATCATTTTGCACATTGCTGAAGATTCTTTAGAATTTTTAGAAGATTCTAAAATCAGCGGTTTATTGAATAAGTATAACAAGTTCATGCCTATTCCAATTAAATTTGGAACAAGAACAGAAACACTTCCAAAACCAGAAGATGCTCCGGAAGATTACGTTAATGAAACTATCGAACTTGATAATATCATTAATAACCCAAATCCGGCTTGGACAAAACAACCTTCTGAATTATCTGATGAAGATTACAAAAACTTCTACAGAGAATTGTATCCAATGCAGTTTGAAGATCCTTTGTTCAACATTCACTTAAACGTAGATTATCCGTTTAACTTAACTGGTATTTTGTATTTCCCAAAGTTAGGTTCAGACATGCAAATCCAGAAAGATAAAATTCAATTGTACCAAAACCAGGTTTACGTTACAGATAACGTAGAAGGAATTGTACCTGAATTTTTGACCATGTTAAAAGGAGTTATCGATTCACCGGATATTCCGTTAAACGTTTCTCGTTCTGGTTTACAAGCAGATGGTGCGGTTAAGAAAATCTCTAACTACATTACGCGTAAAGTAGCCGATAAATTGAAAGCTTTATTTAACGAAAACCGTGCTGATTTTGAAGCAAAATGGAATGATATTAAAATCGTTTTAGAGTACGGAATGCTTTCTGAAGATAAATTCTACGAAAAAGCAGGTGCGTTTGTTTTATATCCAACGGTTGACGATACTTATTTTACTTTAGAAGAATTAAAAGAAAAACTAAAAGAAAACCAAACGGATAAAGATGGTAAATTAGTTATTCTGTATGCTGGTAACAAAGATGCACAGCACTCTTATATCGAAGCAGCAAAAGAAAAAGGATACGAAGTATTGCTTTTAGATTCTCCAATTATTTCGCATTTAATTCAAAAAATTGAAGGCGATAACAGTGATTTGACTTTTGTTCGTGTAGATTCTGACCATATTGATAATTTAATCAAAAAAGACGAAAACACGATTTCTAAATTATCTGATGAAGAAAAAGCAGCATTAAAAACTTCATTAGAAGCTTATATTCCTAAAGCATACAGCGTTCAGCTGGAAGCTATGGACAGCCAGGCAGCTCCATTTATTATTACGCAGCCAGAATTTATGCGTAGAATGAAAGAAATGAGCCAAACAGGCGGCGGCGGAATGTTCGGAATGGGAAATATGCCGGAAATGTACAATTTGGTTGTAAACACTAATTCTGATTTAGCTTCAAGTATTTTAAATACCGAAGATAAAACGCATCAGGAACATTTGGTAAAACAAGCTTTAGATTTAGCTAAGTTATCTCAAAACCTTTTAAAAGGTGAAGCATTAACTGCTTTTGTAAAAAGAAGCTTTGAAATGATCAAATAAGATTAAATAATAATCTCTCCAAAAGCCTGCAAGTTTTTACTTGCGGGCTTTTTTATTTTACGCTGAAACGGTTAATTATTAAGTGTGAGTTAATTCTTTAAAAAACAAGTATTTGTACGTACCTTAAAAATGATATTTTATGTAATTTTATTTCGAAATATAACAACCTCAGAAAAAACATTTAACTAACCAAAACTATGAGAAAAATATACCGTTACGAAAAATTATCGTACACAGCCGAAGCAGAAGAAGAAATTACTTTTGAAGTCAAATTCATATCGGATGGAAACATCGGTCATACCGTAATTAACATTCCTGGAAATAATGATCCGGAAATTGCCAATTCTGGAAAAGCAGTATTAGGAAATATAGAATCCCTTCTCTCAGAAAAAACATTTGTCGTTTCAGATATCGCAAATCCAATACCACAAGAAGACAAAATAATTATTGAATATTACATCAACGAAAAATTATTAAAAAGCCATAGTAATGATAAAAGTGAAACAGATCGTCCTTATGTCATTTTAACAATTAAATTTTCTGTAAAATGAAAAATTGGATATTAATTTTCCTGATTTCTTTTGGTACAATACAGGCTCAAAAAAAACTGGACGCACTTACCACTCCTTCATCTCCTGCGGCATCAATTTTAGGCATGCAGCCAAGTTCTATAATACAGCCTAAATCATATCGTGCTTTAGAAGCTGCACTTTTTACAAACTTTAGCGATAACAATGGCAACAGTATAATTCCTAACGATTTTGGCTTAGAATTTATGCCTTACTGGGCCACAGATCACGGCATTACAATAGAGGGATATCTTTATCCAAAAATCAATCTGAACCAAATCCTCCGAAATTCTTCTTTTTCGGTAGCTTCAACTCAAAATTTTTTACTGCAAGACAGTACAAAAACAAAAAGTATTGCTCTCGGGTATCGCACATCGATATTTTTTGGAAATGCGCAAGACAAAGAAATTATCAAACAACATATTGATAAACTTACTATCAACCAGCGCGTAGGTTCAAAAATCATGTCTAGACTTATTGAACTTGAATCTAAATTTCATTATAAAACAAAAGAAGAATATTTAACCGCTGTTCATGATTCTGTAACTATTCGTATTAATGAGGTTTTAGGTAAAAAATCAATAAAGCAAGCCGAAGAAATAACCAAAAACATCTACGATGCTGCTGAAAACCTCTCTTTTGACGAAAATAATACAGATGCGTTTTTTACTTCTTTTTTAGAATTAGTAGAATCTAAAATGATGGGAAGTTATGAGGAATTTAAAACTTACATTAAAGAACGACAAGGATTTAATATTGATTTTGCTTACGCATTATCACTAAATTTCCCTACCAATGATTTTGAATATTCACAAGTACCGCGACAATCATTTTGGATAAATCCATCTTATAAATTCTCAGATAAAATTAGTTTTCTAAAAGCAATTGGCGTTTTACGTTATGAGTGGTACAATAAAAAATACTTCGAAAAATATTTCCCTGACACACAGGTTTATAAAAACAACTTTGATTACGGATTAGCAATATTAGGTGAGTTTAAAAAATTCTCTATAGAATTTGAAGCAACCGGCAGAAAAAGCAGTTCTCTCTCGGCCGCTGGTACAGATGGTTCTGGTAATACTTTGTATACAAAAGAAACAGCATCTGATTTTCAATACATAGGTACATTTAGCTACAGACTCACAGAACAAATTGCTCTATCGTATCAAATTGGAAGTTCGTTTAAACCTATATTCACAACAAACGGTACATTGATTTCACTACTTTCTCTAAACTTTGGTTTTGGAGGACCTAATACAACTGATGTTACAAAAGATTAGAACATAGCAAGATTCTATTTTAAACCACTAAGGACAAAACTCAAAATCCTGCAGATTAATTTCTGCGGGATTTTTTGCTTTATACAAATTTCAAAAATCTTAAAAAAGGGTAATTCTCCCCTTTTATGCCGCTAATCGAATTTGTATTTTTACATACCTGAAAATCAAACAATTAAATAAAATTGTTTTGTAAAAACAAATCATAAACCTAAATACTGGAAATCATGGAGAAAACGAAATTTACAGAAAACGGTGAAGTCTTAGCGATCATAAAAGATTTAAAGGAACAAATTAAAGAGAAGAAAAAGAAATTCTCAGATATTGTAGATGCAAACGGTAAAGAATATGTAGATTTAGTTCAGGAAGGCGGCGGCGTTCTCGGCGTTGCATTGGTTGGATATGTTTATGTTTTGGAACAAGTAGGAATTCGGTTTTTAAGTTTAGCCGGAACTTCTGCCGGAAGTATTAATACCATGCTTATGGCGGCTGCCGGACCAATTGATATTACAAAGTCAGAGTGGATTTTAGAATGTTTATGTAATAAAAATTTATACGATTTTGTGGATGGCGATCATGATGCCCGAGAATTTATTGACGCCTTATTAAGCGATGCCGGAAATCTTAAATTAGTTATGAAAGGCTGTCAGGTAGTAGATAATTTTAAAGATGATTTAGGATTAAATCCCGGCACTAATTTTCATCAATGGATGACTAATTTGCTTTCGCAGAAAGGAATTAAAAATTATGGCGATTTAAAAGCGCTGCGTGAAAAAGGGGTTTCAAACGACAATAAATTATTTAGAATTAACAAAGTAAAACTTGGTGACAAAGAAGATTATACCAGAAAAGATCATTGGAGTGAAATAGCGATAATAACCGCAGATATTACTACAGAAAGCAAAATTATTTTCCCAAAAATGATTGACTTGTTTTATTCTAATCCGGATGTTCAAAATCCTGCCGATTTTGTGAGAGCTTCTATGTCAATTCCACTATTCTTTACTCCATTTAGGATTAAAAATATTCCCGGCGGTATTGAAGCCTGGAACAAATGGAATGAAGCAACCTGTTTACGCGCTTCCGTTCCGTCAGAAGTTATGTTTATGGATGGCGGGATAATTTCAAATTTTCCTATTGATATTTTTCATGAAAATATGAATGTTCCGGCATCGCCTACTTTTGGCATAAAACTCGGATATGATAAAAATGAAATCAACAAAAACGAAAAAATCACCAATGTGATAAGCTCTATGTTTGACACCGCGAGATTTGGTTATGATTCAGAATTTTTAAGAAAAAATCCCGATTTTAAAAATCTGATAGGATATATTGATACCGGAAACCACAACTGGCTGAATTTTAATCTTACTGATGATGCAAAAATTGATTTGTTCATTCGCGGAGCGCAAAAAGCGGCAGAGTTCTTAAACAAATTTGATTGGGAAGAATATAAAAAAATCAGAAAAGCCAAAAGCGAATATTACAAAACCGTTTAAAAACAGTTGATTTACAAATAATTAAAAACCAAAATCCTGAAAATAGAATTTTCAGGATTTTTTTTGTGAATTATTTTTTTTATTACATTTGAATGCCTTTAATCTAATCTTAAACAAAACCAATATGAAAAAAACGGCTATTTTACTTTCTGTAATGTTTGCTTCGGCATTTATTTATGTTTCATGTTCGAGCAGCGATGAAGTTGTTAATCAGGCAGACACAACTGCTGTCAGCGCATCTGTTGTAATTGACGCTATAAATGAAATGGATATTAAAACAGGATTGACTGTAACGAATACAAATCCTGCGGCAAAACCATCTGAAGCTTCTCCCGAAGCTTGCTACAATATTGCGGTTGCAACTCCAAACGGAACTCCTTATCCAAAAGTTTTTACTGTTGATTATGGTACAGGCTGTACGATAAATCAAATTACAAGAAAAGGAAAACTAAAAATTACGCTTTCTGGTCCGGTAATTACAACCGGAAGTAAAATGACGATAGAAAGAATCGATTATTCTATAAACGGATTTAAACTGGAAGGAACTATAGAATATACTAACACAACTACTGTTGCAGCTGTACCGCAATGGAGCAGAAAAGTAACAAACGGAAAATTTACAGATTTACTGGGAAGAGTTTTTACAAATTCAGGAATACACACCATAAAACAAACTGCCGGTGTTGATACTCCATACGTATTAGAAGATAATATTTATGAAATGCCTGAAGGAACTCATACTGTAACTACAGAAAAAGGAGGAGCTTTGACTTTAACTGTACAGGAAACCTTAGTTAAAAAATATTCCTGCGATTATGTTTCTAAAGGAAAATTAAAAATTCAGGGCGGATATTTAAATGGTGTTATTGATTATGGAAACAATGACTGTGATGCCAAATATACGTATACGCATGAAGATGGAGCGATTTACACTTTAGTAATGTAACCAATTCATTTTTAAAAAAATATACAGATCCCAATTTAGAAATAGATTGGGATTTTATTTTTTAGAAAAATTAACGGTGACTTATTTACATTCAAACTATTTTCTTTATTTTGCACCAAAATCCAATAAACTAATGAAAAAATCAATTATTGCCTTTGTTACTCTTGCACTGCTTGCATCGTGTAGCAAAAAAGAATCTGCTGCAGACAACTTACACCTTACAGGAAATATAAAAGGTTTAAAAACCGGAACTTTATATATTCAAAGAATTGTTGATACATCGCTTGTTGCTATCGACAGTGTTAAAATTGACGGAAATGCTTCTTTTGAAAGAGATATTAAATTAGAATCTCCAGAAATGCTTTATCTGTTTCTTGATCGCGGCGTAACGAATTCTTTAGACAATAATATTTTATTTTTTGCTGAACCGGGAAATATCAATATTGACACTAATCTAGATAATTTCATTTCGAGTGCAAAAATTACCGGATCTAAAAATCAGGAGTTATTTGAAGAATACAAAAAAGTAAATTCTCGTTTTATTGATGAGAATCTATCAATGGTTGAAGCAAGATTTAAAGCAATTAAAAGACAAGATCAAAAAGCGATTGACAGCATTGGCGCTAAACAACAGTCAAATATCAAAAGAAAATATTTGTATGCTACAAACTTCGCCATTAACAACAAAGATCACGAAGTATCACCTTATATTGCTTTAGCAGAGATATATGATATTAATATCAAGTTTCTTGATACAATTCAAAAATCAATGACTCCAAAAGTAGCACAGTCACTTTACGGAAAAAAGCTTACCAAATATGTAGCTGAAATAAAAAAAGAAGAACAAAAAACAAGCGTAAGTAAATAACAAACAATAACTTACATTTAAAAATACTCGGTTTGAGTCAAAGTTTAATCCTGTTTTATTTAATAGAACAGGATTTTTTTATGCCTTTTTTCAAGCTTTAATCAAAATTAACATAAATATCTGACAATTAAATAATTATGAATTAAAAAGTCAGAATTTACATCGTTAATAAGTTGATTTGTAATACCTTAGCTGCAATCTTAAAAAAATAAGCTATGAAAAACTTAACCAGTAATATCAGTCGTCCAAAATATGATTATATAGATTCATCTGTTTTAGATAAATTGGAATCTTACGATCATCAACTTTCAAAAGCAGAAAGAATACCTGATCAGGATCCATATTCTATAAATGGTCAAAAACTACGTTTGAATTTCATACGAAGTAGACTTAATTTAGACATGGACTTCATATCAGGTGAAAAAGTATTTAATAATAACGAAAGCCTAAAAGGCAATATTGAAAATTATATTGGAATGAGCCAGATTCCTACCGGAATTGTTGGTCCATTGATACTTAACGGAAGCGTTGCGCAGGGAGCTTTTTACATACCGCTTGCTACTACTGAGGGTGCACTTCTTGCCTCTTACAACAGAGGCGCAAAAGCATGTAGGGAATGCGGACCAATAACCGTTATTACACTTCAGGAAGGTGTACAAAGAACACCAACTTTTAAATTTAAAAACTTACTTGAGGCAGGAAAGTTTTCATCATGGGTTATGGATCACACCGAAACATTTTCAGCCTTAACCAGAGAAAGCAGTAATTACGCCATTTTAAACGATGTAAATGTAAATATAGAAGGCAATATTTCAATTTTAAGATTAGAATATACCTCTGGCGATGCATCAGGTCAAAATATGGTTACGATCTGTTCTGACAGGATATGCCAGTTTATACTCGAAAACTGCCCAATAAAACCTGTATTCTGGACTATTGAAGGTAATTTTTCGGGAGATAAAAAAATAAGTCCTTTAAACACAAGAGTTCGCGGAAAAAAAGTTACTGCTGAAATCGTGTTAAAAGAAGAGATTATTAAATCAGTATTAAAGACTACTCCGGCATTATTGTATGAACAATGGCGAATATGTGTTTCGGGTGCAAAAAAAGCCGGCGTAGTAGGGAGCGGCATGCATCCTTCTAACGGACTTGCGGCTTTGTTTATTGCCTGTGGACAGGATGTTGCCTGTACAGGTGAAGCTTCTGTTGCCGTTACAAGAATGGAAATAATCGAAAACAACGACATTTACTTTGCCATCACCATGTCTAATATGATTGTTGGCACAGTTGGCGGCGGCACTTCATTTCCTACCCAAAAAGAATGTCTTGAACTATTAGGCTCCTATGGCGCAGGAAAAAGCGGTAAACTTGCCGAAATCGCAATTGCTTTATGTTTAACAGGTGAGCTGTCAATTTTTGCAGCAATGTCTTCAGGACAATTTACAGCTGCTCATCAAAAATTAGGGAGATAAATTAATTAAATCCTAAAAATTTAAATTCCAAATTCCAATCTGTAACATGAAGTTTGGAATTTGGAATTTTTATTCTTGGAATTTTCGTTTTTGAGCATAAAAAAACCATCACAATCTGTGATGGTTTTTTTGAGCCGATAGAGGGACTCGAACCCACGACCTGCTGATTACAAATCAGCTG